>JAIWNO010000104.1 GCA_020216785.1 Desulfomonile sp. | reverse complement strand
GGGTATGGACGGGCACGGAGTTCAACCTTACCATTCTCGCAGCAATCCTTACGGTGATCGGTTATGATGTAAACGATACCATTGTGGTCTGCGACCGAATTCGCGAGAATATCCCCTTAATGCGGAGCAGACCTCTGGCGGAGATAATCAACGTATCGATCAATCAGACGCTCTCTCGGACTATTTTGACGAGCGGATTCACGCTTCTGGTTGTGATTGCCCTCCTCGTCCTTGGAAGTACGGTCACCCGTGACATGGCGTGGGCACTGCTCGTTGGCATTTTCTTCGGCACCTATTCGACCATCTTCGTAGCTTCTCCTCTTGTCCTCGCGTGGGACCGGTGGATCCCGTTAAAGAGGATGTAAGCGACTACCGCCGATATCTCTTTCATGTACGAAGTAGTGGGACATGACGGTCCTCTGGAGATACTCACCCGTGCCGCTCTAGAGGACCGTCCCGCTCATGCGTACCTCTTCACAGGGCGTGACGGTGTCGGGAAATGCCGCGTTGCCGTCCTTTTCGCCTGCCTGGTCAACTGCCCGAACCCCTTGGAGGACCTTCACCGCTCCTGCTCGGTCTGCCGCCGGATCATCGAAGAGAAGCACCCTGATGTGACCATCGAACGCCCTATCAAGGGCCGCATTCGCATCGAGCGCATCCGGTCGCTTCAAGGATATTTCCGTTATGCCCCGGTAGAGGCGCGAAACCGTGTCGTGATCATCGACGACGCTCACCTGATGAACAAGCCGGCACAGAACTCTCTCCTGAAAACACTCGAAGAGCCTCCGCCCGGCCGAATACTCGTGCTGGTTACATCCAAGCCCGCGGAGCTTCTCCCGACAGTGCGATCCCGTTGCAGGCGAATTCGCTTCGGTCCCGTACCCACAGGGGCACTCACTCACCTTCTTGCAGAACGACTGCGCATTCCGAGCGAGAAAGCCGCGGTTCTCGCCGGCATGGCAGGTGGAAGTGTAGGCCGAGCACTCCAGATGGAGCGGACACACTTCACGGACCTGCGTGAGCGCATCGTATCCGTGCTGGCAACTCCTGGTGCAATCGGCATCGCAGGGCTCCTGGAACTCTCCGAGAAACTGTCCGCGGAGAAAGAGACGGCTCTCGAGGCTGTCAACCTGGCTGCCTCATGGGTGCGCGATCTCGTCGTACAGCGCATCGGGGCCGACTCTCCATCTTTTGTTAATGTGGATTCCCTTGACAGAATCGCCGAAACGGCCCAACATCACAAAAGCGGCGAGTTGTTCGCGGTATACGACGAGTTGCTTCGGGCAGCGGAATTGATTGAAGCCGACATCAATGTTAACAGGAACTTGGTCATGGACGTGACCCTTCTCAGGATCACTCGGCTTCTCGCCGGCCCGACTATGGGTGTGATTGCAGAGGGCTGATAGACAGCAAGGCTATGAGCGAAGGCAATTCCGATCGTCATATGTCTTATCTACCCAAATCCTACGTGCCACGCCGACAAAACCGCAACCCCTCAAAAGATGCGTCTGGAGGAGATCACCCCCACGCGGCCTCCACCACAACAGAGCATGAGGTTTCTGCTCCGTCCGATGAGGATTGCGTTGGCCGGTTTTGCATTGACTCGAATGTGATCGAGGAGGAGGACGAGGTTTTCTGCCAAGAGGAGACGGACTCAGAACTTGCAGAGATCGAGGACTCTCCCAATGACCTTGAGCCTGCTCTGACCCCGGCAGGGCCTGATGACGGCTCCGCAGCCTCAAAAAGAGCGGCGAAGGTCGAGTGCGAAGAGAAGAGAGTTACCGTTACCCTCGTGGGAGTTCGATTTTCACCTGCCGGCAAGATCTACAGCTTCGACGCAAACAATATCCAGCTTGCCGTGGGCGACTGGGTTGTAATGAAGACCGAGAAGGGCGTCGGTCTCGGCCAGGTGTCGGTAGGTCCGCAGGAAAAGGAACTTACCCGGCATGAGCTTGAGGGGCTGCGCAAGATCGTTCGTAAAGCAGGGAAAGTCGATATGGAACAGCGAGCGAGATGCGCCAAGCGTGAAGCTCAAGCTCGCAAATATTGTCTGGAGCGAATCGAGGCATTAGGCCTCCCCATGAAGCTCGTTGCGGTTGAATGCTTCTTTGATGGCTCCAAGTATGTATTTTACTTCACATCGGAAGGCAGGGTGGATTTTCGGGAATTGGTGAAACAGCTGGTGACCCGCTTTCCGGTGCGGATCGAGATGCGACAGATCGGTGTGCGCCACGAGGCCAAGATGATCGGCGGCCTTGCCTGCTGCGGACAGGAGTTATGTTGCGCTCGCTACCTTACAGATTTCAAGCCGGTCTCCGTGAGAATGGCCAAGGCCCAAAATCTTTCCTTGAACCCCACCAAGATCTCCGGCGTGTGCGGCCGACTCATGTGCTGTCTTGCGTACGAGCAGGATACGTACGAGGACTTCAAGAAAGGGCTTCCCAAGGTAGGAAAATGCGTGTGCACACAACGTGGCGAAGGTGTAGTGGTGAAACTCAATCCACTGACCGAGACGGTGCAAATCAAGCTGGATGAGGATACCTTCGTCGAAGTCGCGAAGAGTGAGATCATGCCGTCACCCGAATCCCCATCGAAAAAGAAAAAAGGAGGACGTAAGAGCGAAAAACCCTCAGAGCACCATGATGAAAAGGAGCCCGCAGTCGAGCGGGAGGCTGAATGAGCCGACCCGGGGATGCTTTCATGCATTTTCGTGGTCCCCAGCACCCACCGAGCAAAGCGATGTATATCCCTGTTTTTGACTATCGCCAAGTCCGCGCAGTTGGTATTCAGCGTCGACGAGCACGTCTCAGGACTGCTGCAGGCCGCTTGTGTATTGTTCTGATCTTCACCGCTTTGGTGCTTCCGGCAGGAACTTCCTTCAGTGGAACCGCTATGGACGCGATCGTCAAACGAGGCACGGTCCGCATCGGAGTGCCGTATAACCGGCCCCCACAAGGCTTTTTCAACTCGTCAGGTGAATGGGTCGGGTTCGAGGTGGACATGGCGACGGAAATGGCCCGCCATATGAACCTCAAGCTCGAGATGGTCAAGATCAACGACAAGACCTGGGGGCAATTGCTTTCCAGCGGACGCATCGACCTGGCGATGTGCCGGATCAGGCATACGAGGTCTCTTGAGGGTTTGTTTGACTTCTCGGTCCCGTACTTCTTTGATGCGATGCACGTGCTCGTGCTCAAGGGGAAGTTCGGATCAGTCTCCGAGTTGATCGGGAACAAAATCGCCGCGGTTCAGGGATCGAACGCGGAGAAGGAAGGGATGAAGCTCCTTCGCGACGCGGGTGACAAGAGTGCTGAAAAGAACGTCGTCTCTTATCCTGACGGGCCGTCCTGCTTCATGGCGATTAGTCGGGAAAAGGTCGCAGGGTGGGTTGACTCAGGCCTGGTTCTCCTGGAGTACGCCTCCAAAAACCCCGGCCGATTCGAGCTGCTCAAAGTTGGGGAGATTGTTGAACCGGTCGCAGCTGTCGTGCCGCAGGACGACTCGGCTTGGCGGGACCTCGTCAACTTCACGATCCAGGACATGGCCGCTGATGGGTCGCTGAAGAAGATCTACGACGTATGGTTCGGGCCTGAGACCCCGTACCACTTTCCTTCGGTGCGCTCTATCGAAATCTGGCCCGAGTGAAAAGACAGGAGCATGAAGCGAGTCATCCTCGGCACTGCAGGGCACATCGATCACGGTAAAACCGAGCTGATCCGCGCTCTCACCGGCATCGACACGGACCGCCTCAAAGAAGAGAAGGAACGAGGAATCAGCATCGAGCTGGGCTTCGCCTATCTCGATGCGGCAGAGGACGTACGCCTGGGAATCATCGACGTTCCGGGACACGAGAAATTTGTTCGCCAGATGGTTGCCGGTTCGGCGGGCATCGATATGGCTGCTCTTGTGATTGCCCTCGACGAAGGAGTGATGCCCCAGACATCGGAGCACCTGGATATTCTCACGCTGCTCGGCGTCAAGCTCGGGCTGGTGGTGCTCACCAAGGCGGACCTAGTAGACGATGAGCTGGCCTTGCTGGCGGAGGAAGACGCCATAGACCTGGTGAAGGGCACTTTCCTTGAAGGTGCCCCCATAGTGCGTGTTTCGGCCAAGACCGGTGAAGGTCTCGACAATTTGCGCTCTGTGCTCGCAGAGCTGGCCCGCAAAATAGAATCGCGGCCGGTCCACGGCTTGCTTCGATTGCCGGTAGACAGGGTCTTTACTCTTCGTGGCCACGGCACGATCGTCACCGGGACTCTCATCTCCGGGACCATGTCGGTAGGAGACGATGTAATAATCCTGCCCGGTGAGATCCGCTCGTCCGTTCGGTCGCTCCAGTCGCACAATCGCCAAGAGGAACGGGTAATGCCGGGCGAGCGGGTGGCGGTGAACCTGCGCGGAGTGGAGAAGTCCGAGGTTCACCGCGGGAATATTGTCGCTCATCCGGGTGAGTTTCAACCTTCGCATATCATAGATGTGAGCCTCCACGCTCTTGCCCGGTCCCCTATCCAGCTCAGGAACCGACAAAAGGTCAGCCTCCACCACTACACGACAGAAGCCGAAGCCGTCGTGATACTTCCGGATCAGGAAGTGGTGGAACCCGGCCGCTCGTGCATGGCGCAGCTTCGCACCACCGCTCCCATCGTCCCTTCGGTGGGAGATCGGTTCGTTCTGCGCAGCCTTTCACCGTCGGTGACGCTGGGCGGCGGAGAAATCGTCAATCCTCGAGGCATCAAACTCAAGGCAAGAACCAGGAAGACCTTCGTTGAACTTGGTCACGCCGATCAGCCGGGGATTGTTATGGCCCTCGTCCGGAGCTGCGGTCTTGACGGCTGCCGACGCAAGGAGCTGCTCGGCCTTTCCGGCATGGCTGCGACCCGCCTCGACAAGGTGCTGCACCAACTCCAGAGCACTCGAACACTTGTGTGCTTCGATCCCGCGGAGGATCGGCTTATTCACGGCGATTTCGTACAGATGTTGAAGAAGCGAATGCTTGCGCGTCTGGCTGCGTTTCACGCCGAACATCCTCTTCGAGAGGGCATGCCGAAGCAGGAGCTCAGGTCGAACGTCCCCGGCAACGACAAACTGTTCCGGAAAGTCTTGGAGATTCTCGTCTCTGAGGGTGCCGCAGTGGATCAGGGCGAAACTGTGCGCTCCTCTTCGCACCAGGTTCGCCTCAAGGAAGAAGAGAAGGGGCTCAAGGAAAAGCTGGCGAATATGATCATTCAGGGCGGATGCGCTCCGCCCACGTTGAAAGAGATCATCAAAGAAACCGGCAAAGATCAGAAAGAGATCAAAAACCTCCTGGGCATTCTCGAGAAGGAAAAACAAGTTGCCCGCGTGAAAGAGGACCTGTACTTTTCCACCGCTTTCATAGCAGAAACCAAGCGGAAGCTCGCCGAATTCATCAAGCGTGAAGGAGCGGTGACACCTTCGCAATTTGGTGAAATCACCGGCTCTTCGCGGAAATACAACATCCCGCTCTTGGAGTACTTCGATCAGGAGCGATTCACAATCAGGGTCGGGGATCAGCGGGTGCTGAGGGGCTCCGGCACTTCCGGCGACGGAGGAAGCGTGGCGTAGAACTGCGCCACTTTGTCCATTCGCTTGAGGCACTCCGTACGCTGTTCCTCGAACCGCCGGGCGTTCTCGGGGCTCCTTTCACGGATATACTGGCTGAGAGCCCACGCCTGGTGATCGAGGCACGCGAAGGCCTCCTCCAAGAGCACGATAAGGCTCTTATCCGACGCTGCAATCTTGGCCTGGGAGACCGCTTTCAGTTTGCCTCGTACGATGCGGATTCTCGACTGCACGTCGCTCGTTCTCTCAAGGGCCGTTTCTTTCGGGATCACGTCCGCAGCGGAATCGTCAGCCGTTTTCCCGAGAAGGAGGAAGGAATCGTTCATATATGCCGTGGCAGTGACGCCGAAGGCATTCAGAAACAACGCTGGATCTGCGTCCGCTCCTGATACGGACATCCACGGCAACAACATGGTAAGTAGGAGAATGCGTTTCATTGAGGCTGCGTTCCCTACGAGAATGCGGCCCGGGGTCCGCTGTAGGTGCGAGAGTCATACCACGCCGGACGAAAGGAGACAACACTTTTCATGAGGATCCTGTTACATACGTGCTGTGCACCGTGTTTGGCACACCCTCTCGACGATCTGCGCTCCGAAGGCCACGACGTCGCCTCGCTCTTTTTCAATCCGAACATCCATCCTTATTCGGAATATCTCCGCCGACTCGACGCGTTCCGTATTTATGCTCGAGACAATGCCGTGATCGTCGTCGACTCGAACGGGCTCATGGAAATGGATGACTGGCTGCGGGAGGTAGTCTTCCGCGAATCGCAACGGTGCCGGATCTGCTTCACCATCAGACTTGAGCGCACCGCGCAGCTGGCCGCCAAGAAAGGATGGGACGCGTTTTCCACAACCCTCCTTTACAGCCGCTACCAGAAGCACGATCTGCTCAAGGAAACTGCTGAAGCCGTTGCAGAGCGATATGACATCCCATTTTATTATAAGGACTGGCGCAAAGGATGGACCGACGGCGTAAAGAAATATCGCAAGCTCGGTCTGTACCGACAGAAATATTGTGGCTGCATTTACAGCGAAAAGGAACGAGCGTCGAAGATCGCGTGACGGTGGGTGATGACCGCACCCATTCGGATGTAATCTGTATATCCCCACAGAAATCGGCAAATTGCTTGCTGTGGGTCGTCGCGCGGCCGGGCTCTGTGAGGAGACTGATGCGAGAAACCGCACCGGCAACACCGGCGATCAGTCGGAATCCAGGACCTCACGAACCGCCGTGAGTATTTGTTTCATGGTGTATGGCTTGTTGACGAAACCTTTCGCTGCAGAGCCAATGTCCTCTCTCTCGGTTTCAAGCACCAGGTGACCGCTCGTTATTAGGACTTTTACGCTAGGGTCGAGCTTCCGAAGCTCCTCAAGGCACTCCCTGCCGCCCATCTCGGGCATGATAAGATCGAGAATTACCAAGGATATTCTATCCATTTCCTTCCGGAAGAGACTTAAAGCCTCTTTCCCGTTCAACGCCGAAAGGACCCTGTAACCGGCCCTCTCCAAGATTTGCTTTGTCAGATCATTTACCAGATATTCGTCTTCCACCAGCAAGATCGTCTCCGGAGCGTTCTGCTTGTGACATCTTTTCATCATCTTGGCCGGCCGATCCAGGGCATCCGACAAGAGCGGAAACTGAAATAGACTGTGGCGATCAGATGGGGTACGTACTATTCTTTGCGGATCTTGTCATACGCCGTATGATAAACCGGAAAACACTGAGCGCAAAGAGAAAAGCGTGAGGAACGCTCGGCTCGCACGACGATATCCGCGTGAGTCGAAGCGTATAGGCGGGCCGGTTCGCTAGGGTGTTAACATGTCTACCGTTCCATTAGGAGCAAATACAGTTTGAGTGCTTTTTCCACGTGATGTGATCTCGCGTTGCCCAATCTGTCCAAACGTGTGACCACCTCAGCCGGCAAGCTACAGCTGATCCTTGCTGTTTCCCTCGCTTGATGCCGCCCCCGTGCCGTATACGACCGGGGATCGAGTCGGATTTCTTGCAGGAGCATCCGTGCCGCCTCAACCTGTTCCTCTCTGGTCATAGCACCTCCTCACGGGCATGGCTGTCTTTATACCACCATTCAAAAAACATACCGGTCGAGGATTTAGACTAGCCATAATGCCATGCACCATCGTGCCTGTCGGGTCGAGGCAAAGGATAGCGAGGACTGGAAAAGGTTCTATGGAATGGTTTCCATACCGGGGAATGAACACCGCCTCATGACAGTTGTGAAAAGCTGACCACCAGTGCTTTCTTTGAAGGAGTTCAGCCTGCCCTCGGCACACCACCTTCGTTCTTAGGGCCGGAGCAGCACTATCTCCTCAGTTTCCAGCAAAGGTGCGGTCAAGCAATCTTTCGGTCACGTGCGGGTCAAGAGGCATGCCATTCGACCCATTCCCATGCAAGTCGGATCGAATGCCCCGAAGGGGGTGTACTATGAATAGCCGTAGGCTCACCCTGGGGGAACGAGAATTCTTAACGGAATTCTTGGCCCCATTAAGGGTTGTGTTAGGGCCTATGTTGATCTTCCTCCTATCGCGTACCTGTGTTATAAAAAATATGTTTGATATATCCACCCCAACGGAGTAATGCTCCGGGGGGTGACGCTACATCCAGCCCAAGAGGGTTCCGTTCATCATGCGGCTCATACGGCTCGTTCTGGTCCTCGCAGTTGTCACAACCTTTTTCTCGTCGTGTAGCTGACTCCTTTCACTTTACGAGAAATTGTCCGGTCCGGACACTCCAGAAATGAAATCGGAGGTGCGAACGGGGTATCGCCCGGGGACTTTGTGCGGTGTGAGAGCAGCACAGCAGCGTTGATTCGTTTGACTGCGACGGCCTGAAGGTGAAGCTATTGTTTTCAGAAATACCTTGACAATATATCTATATATGAATATAAAAGAACTAAACGGCGAAGTTCACACGCGCCAGGAAAGGAGTTTTCCATGTTCACCATCGATCAGGAGTCTCTCAAGTACTTCTTGGAGAAGCTGACGGGAAATCAAGCGCTGAGGGTCTTCTTCGGCGGATTCGGTTGAGGCGGTCCTTCAATGGGTTTGGCTCTGGATGAGCCCCGCGATAATGACCAATCCCACACCGTCGATGGCCTCAAAATTATCATCGATCCTTTTGCTGCAAAGCTTGTCAAGGACGCAGGGGGACTCACCATTCGCAATAGTATCTTCGGACCCCAGGCGGAATTGCAGGGCGTAACCGGCTGCAGCGGCGCTTGAGGAGGTCGGAATGCCGATCTTTGAATTTCGTTGCCGTAAATGTGGCAGCCAGTTCGAGCGGGTAGTGCTCGGCGCGGACAACGAGCCTGCGAAATGCCCCGCGTGCGGAGCGGAGAACGCAGAGCGGCTTATGTCCGCATTCGCGTCCTGCGGGCTCAGCAGAAGTCTGGGCTCGTCGTGCGCCTCCTCTTCCGGGCATTCCTGAGGTTGACACTGCCCGCCGTGAGCGGGAAAGACGATACTGATAGGCAGGGGACGGTCAGCGAATCGGACTCATGGCAAGAATCGAATGTCCCTGCAATTGTGCGGAAAAAAGGTATCAGGGGGATGTCTCAGAATTCCTCGATGCATTCCAATCGAGGTATGATGCGTTGTAAAGGCGAGGTTTATCACCGCCCGCCCCGGGAGGCTGATACCCATGCGCTTTTAAACAGGTAATATCAGGTGGTGGCAAGGGCCGATCCGCAGGTCGGCCCGGTTTTCAAGGCGCGCACGCGGGTGCGCCCTGAAAATGGCCGTAGTCCAGGTTTGATGACGCATTGGAACAAGATATCGGGCGAGGCTGAACTCCGCCCCTGACCCGCTCGAAATGAAGGCGGGCCAGCACGGAGAGACTGTCTCAAAATCCGTACAAGAGCTGTCATCGTAGCACAATTACTCCCTAACCTGCCACTGGGAAAGAGATGGGGGTGAGGGTGACAAAGACTCAGATTAGGCCTTATCGTGCTACGATTTTTCATTCCTCGCAAGTTTTGAGACAGCCTCCGGAGGCTGGCCCCTACCCTCGTCTTGTCCGAGAATTGTGAGCATTGGCTTTCGTGGTCACTTTTCGGATCAAGGCCTTCAGAAAATCGACGGCTCGCGGAACTCGCCGAAGACCTCCCTGAACACACCTGCCATTTCCCCAACGGTCGCGTATGCCTTGCAGCATTGCACGAGAGCAGGCATTACGTTCTCTTTGGCTCGGGCGGCACGTTCCAGTTCCCTGAGCGTACCGGTCACGTGAGCCCGGCTGCGTTCAGCCTTGACCTCTCTAAGGGATTGAATTTGACGCTCCTGCGTCATGGGGTCGTATTCGTGGAGTTCAACCTCGGGAGTGTCGCTCTCATCCACGTACTTGTTCACTCCCACCTTAACGTACTCACCGCTCTTCAGCCCTCGTTCCCACTCGTACGCCT
>JAIWNO010000285.1 GCA_020216785.1 Desulfomonile sp. | reverse complement strand
GGGGGGGGCGGTATAGTAATATACTGTGATAGCGATGTTTTTTTGATAACGTTCGATGATTTGTGCCACCGATCTCGGCCATGTCCGTCCAATAACATCTGCTATGGGCCTTTCGACCACGGATGCAACCACTCTTCGTCGAAGGCGAGATCTCCGAACAAATCCAGGTTTGACGATCAGGAGGTGAAGAATGGCTGACAAAGACAAGGGGAAGCTGGAGGAGATTCTTCGGAAGTACGAGTCAGAGCTGCTGGAACAGTGGATGAAGGAACAGCCGGCTGCGGGAACGCTGCGTAGAGATCTCTTATCGGAGGATGATTTGCGCCGGCAATCATCGGAATTCGTACATCTGTTCCGGCAGGCCCTGGCCGGGGGGGACCTTGTCGATATCACGGCAGAGAACTGGCAACCTTTAAGAGAAATATTGGCATCGATTTCAAGGTCCCGCGCTCAACAGGGGGTCAGCCCATCTGAGACGGCCCAGTTTGTTTTATCTTTCAAGCACCCGCTCTTTGATCGTTTGCGGAAAGAACACGGCAAAGATGCAGAAGGTCTTGCGGAAGATGTGTGGGTCACCACAGTCCTTCTCGACAAACTGGGCCTTTACACGATGGAAATGTTTCAGCAATCAAGGGAGCAGATCATTGCCGGGCAACAGGCCGAGCTGCTGGAACTCTCTACCCCCGTGGTCCAGCTGTGGCCGGGGATTCTGTGCATTCCCCTGATAGGGACTTTGGACAGCGAGCGCACCCAGGTGGTTATGGAGAATCTGCTTCAGAAAATCAGTGAAACAGGGTCGCAGATAGCAATCATCGACATCAGCGGGGTACCGGCCGTGGATACCCTGGTGGCCCAGCACCTGCTGAAGACCGTTGCCGCCGCACGTCTCATGGGCGCCGACTGCCTTGTGAGCGGCATAAGTCCTCAAATTGCCCAGACGGTGGTCCACCTGGGAGTAAAACTTTCGGACGTAACCACCAAGGCTTCTCTGGCCTCGGCTTTAGACCTTGCCCTTCGCACTCTGGGCCTTGAAGTGAGAAACCGACAGAAATGATCGTATACAGGAGGAAGTTTCATGGAAAGGATCCCCATACTCAAAATGGGGCCATTTCTGTTGGTCACCATTCAAGTTGATATGCACGACCGGTTGGCCCAGACCCTGCAGGACGATTTGGCAGAGCGTGTCGTGAAAGACGGCTCTCGGGGGGTATTGATCGACATTTCTTCTCTTGAGGTGGTTGATTCTTTCATCGGCCGAATGCTTGCTCGTATCGCCTCGATTTCCCGGATACTGGATGCTGAAACCGTCGTCGTGGGAATGCAGCCGGCCGTAGCCATAACCCTTGTCGAGCTGGGCATGTCCTTGGAGGGAGTGAAAACCGCTCTCAACGTGGAAAAGGGCATGGAAATTCTCCAGCGGTCTCTGGGGGTTGAGACCGGAGGAGACGAAAATGCTCACCCGGAGAACTGAGACTGTGAATATCGCTTTGGAGGAGGACATCGTACGGGTGCGTCAAAGCACCCGCAAACTTGCGGTAGAATGCGGCTTCAGTTTGGTGGACCAGACCAAGATGGTGACGGCTGCCAGTGAGCTTGCGCGCAACACCTTCGTTTTTGGCCGCGGGGGAACAGCTACCCTCCAAGTGATCCAGGATGGTGGTCGGACAGGTTTACGACTCACTTTTGAGGATCAGGGGCCGGGAATAGCGGACATCGAACAAGCCATGTCCGATGGGTACACTTCGGGGCAAGGACTTGGGCTTGGCTTGGGTGGCGCCAAGAGACTTGTAAACGAGTTTGAAATCCGGTCCAAGGTTGGCGAGGGAACCACGGTGGTCATTACACGATGGAAATAACCCTATCGTTCAGGATGTCCGTGACAGACAGGTCCGCCGCGTCCGAAGCCAGGCGAGAGGCTGAACGAGTGGCCTCAAAGCTTGGATTCGGCAAAGCGGATATCGGCTCCATTGCTATCATCGTAACCGAGGTGGCCAAAAACCTTGCGAAGTACGCGACTAAAGGTGAACTCATTATTCAGACCCTGCAAAGCGAGGGTCGATTTGGAATCGAACTGACGGCATTGGATCAAGGTCCGGGAATGGCGAATCCTTCCGCATGCCTCCAGGACGGCTTTTCCACAGGGGGCAGTCCCGGAACCGGGCTTGGAGCAATAAAGCGGCTCTCCTCTTTGTTCGATGTTTTTTCTGTTCCTGGTCAAGGGACGGCGATCTTGTCGCGGTTTTGGTCCAAAGCCTCCAAAGGTCCTCCGAAAGGCGGATCGTGGGAGATCGGAGCACTCTGCGTGCCGAAACCCGGCCAGACCGTTTCAGGAGACGGCTGTGCTTGGAAAGCAGACAACCTTGGATTGCGTGTCATTGTTACCGACGGACTCGGGCACGGGCCATTGGCTGCAAATGCGTCCTTGGAGGCGATCAAGGGTTTTCATTCCCACGCACATCTCAGCCTCACGGAACTGCTCAAGGTAATTCACGACGCTCTCCGCAGCACAAGGGGCGCGGCGGTAGGGCTGGCGCATGTTTACCCCGAAAATGGCATCGTACGCTTTGTAGGCGTCGGGAACATCGCCGGGGTCGTGATCGAACCGTCGCGGAGCCGGAACATGGTTTCCCACAACGGGACTGTGGGGTCGGAACTGAGGAAGATCCAGGAATTCGAGTACCCGTGGTCCAACGACGCAACGCTTATCATGTATTCTGACGGAATTTCTTCGCGGTGGAACCTTGACGCCTATCCCGGACTGATCAAACGACACCCGAGTCTCGTGGCGGGGGTCTTGTATCGAGACCACGGACGAGGAACGGATGATTCCACCATCGTGGTCATCAGGCAATCGGGTTGCCGGAGAAGCGGCGCCGGTAGCCAAATAAGAGAGGTTAAGTGAGGTGTCAGACCATGATAAACGACATCTTACGAATCAAATTCCTGTCTGAGAGAGACATGGTCTTAGCAAGGCAACGTGCGGGTGAGATAGCGGGTCTCATGGGTTTTGCCCCTCACGACCAGACCCGCGTATCAACGGCTGTGTCCGAAGCCGTAAGAGACTGCGTTCACCAAGGAGGGCTTGACGAAGTCGCCTTTCTGGCGAGGGACACCAACCAAGGAACGCTGCTTGAGATACACATTGCGGCCCCGAGAATTGAGCCTTCACGTCTGGATTCAATGCTGGAAAAGGCCGGCGCCTTGGAAGACCCTCTTCTGTCCGGCATGGCTGCCGCCAAGAGGCTTATGGACGAGTTTGTAGTAGAGGCTTCAGCCGGGGGCGGCTCAACCATAATCCTTGGTCGGTACTTGCCCCAGGGGGTAAGGTGTTCCGCTGCGGACACGAAGAAAATAGCAGATCAAATAGCCAAGCGCGAGCCGCGGGATACTGTGGAGGAGATGCGACAGCAGAACCAGGAGTTGGTGGTCATCCTCGAAGAAGTTCGGAAACGCCAGGAAGAGCTTATCGAGCTGAATAGGGAACTTGAGGATACGAATCGAGGGGTCCTGGCACTCCACGTGGAACTGGAACAGCGGTCCGAGCAATTGCGCAGAGCAAATGAATTGAAAACCCGGTTCATCTCTGAAATGAGTCACGAGTTCAGGACCCCCATCAACTCCATCTTATCATTGTGCCAAATCCTGTTGGCCAGGGTTGACGGCGATCTGACTTCGGAACAGGAAAAGCAGATCGGATACATCAAGAAGTCCGCGGATGATCTATCCAACCTGGTGAATGATCTCCTGGACTTGGCAAAAATTGAGGCAGGCAAGATAGAAGTTCATCCGAGCGAAGTCGACATAGGGGACCTCTTTGGCGCCCTCAAGGGAGCAATGAGACCATTGATGACGACCGAGGCGGTCCGCCTTATATTTGAAGAACCATCCGGATTGCCCACGCTGTTCACCGACGAGGCGAAAGTCGCCCAGATTCTCAGAAATCTCTTATCCAATGCCATCAAGTTCACGGAACATGGAGAAATCCGGGTTTCAGCGGCAATGGATTCGTACCGTGAGATGATCGTCTTTTCCGTGGCCGACACCGGGATCGGTATAAGCCGGGCAGATCAGGAAATGATATTTCAAGAGTTCATCCAGCTCCGCAGCCCCATCCAGAAGAAGGTGAAAGGGACCGGACTGGGGCTGCCTCTGTCAAGAAAGCTGGCTGAGCTTCTCGGAGGGACTCTCACATGCAAAAGCCGGGAGGGAGAGGGATCAACCTTTCTTGCCGCGATCCCAATTCGATACGAGGAGGGCGCTGCGAGAAAACAGATGCCTCCTGGTCAAGAGGAGCGGAAAGACGAAAGAGGCGCTTTGCTGGTCATCGAAGACGATCCCGACCAGGTGATGATCTATCGGAAATTTCTCCAGGATACGGGATTCAGGGTGGTTGGCGCGGCCACACTCTCCGAAGCCCGGGATTTTCTCTCACGTGAGAGACCGGCTGCAATAATTCTGGACATTCTCTTTCGGGGGGAGCCCGATGGGTGGGACTTCCTCTCTGAGCTCAAAGGGGCCGAAGCCACCAAAGACATTCCGGTCCTGGTCGTAACGATCCTGGAAGACCGGCAGAAGGGCATGGTCCTGGGGGCCTGCGATTTCTGCGTGAAGCCTATCGAGCGCGCGGACCTTCTTAGCAAACTTAACAAGTTGCCTGGAGCTAAGAAGCTTCTGATCATTGATGATGAAGAGGTCTCCCGGTACATCCTACGAGGGCTGCTGGCAGGAACCTCTTACGTAGTGATCGAGGCCCGTTCAGGAGAAGAGGGCTTGGCCAAGGCCGTTGGCGAGAAGCCTGACGTTATCACGCTGGATCTGGTGATGCCGGAAATGAGCGGATTTGAGGTACTGACCCGGTTGAAGGCAGACCCTCGGACCGCTCACATTCCTGTGATTATAGTCACGTCCAAGATACTGGACGAAGAGCAGCGCCGGGAGCTTGCGAAGTCCGCGGCCGGCGTCATGTCCAAGCATGCGGGCTCAAGGGAGCAGACCATCCGTCAACTCCGCAAGGAACTTGAAAAGATTGCTGAACGGTAACGGAGGGAGCATGGAAGACACATCCGGCGCGAAAATCCTCAACGTTGATGACGACGAGGCAGGCCGCTATGCCGCAACCCGGATACTCCAACACGACGGATTCGAGGTCATGGAAGCCGCCACAGGCAAAGAAGCCTTGAATGCGGCATTGGAAATGCCGGACCTTATTCTGCTGGACGTGAACCTCCCTGATATCAATGGATTTGAAGTGTGCCGGCGGCTGAAATCCAATCCGGCTACGCAATCTATACCGATTCTCCATGTATCTGCAACTTACAAGGATCCCAACTCAACGGTGAATGGGCTCGAAGGGGGCGCTGACGGATATCTGACCCTGCCGGTGGAACCGTCCGTGCTGCTGGCCCACATCAAGGCCCTTCTTCGCTCTTCAAGGCTGGAAAAAAGGTTGCGCCAGGTAAACCGGTTCCTGAAGGCGATGTCCTACTGCAATCAGGCCCTGCTGAGGTGCGAAACGGAGTTTGATCTCATTCAGGAAGTGTGCCGAATCCTTGTGGAAGTTGCCGGACATCGGTTCGTCTGGGTTGGTGCCTGCGAGCCGGACTCGCCGGAAACAATTCGCCCCGTTGCATCCTGGGGTGATGATGAAGGACTTTTGGAACTCACCAAGGCATCGCTCAGCAAGCCCGAAGAAGACTGCTGCCCGCTGGGGGAAGCTGTCACGACCGGCAAGCCCGTTCTTCTTCAGGACATCCGGATCGATTCCCGGTGCGAGCCGTGGCGCACCGAAGCCCTGAAGAGAGGTTTTGTTTCAGCCTTTGCCTTGCCCCTTGTCGTACGGCGCTCCGTGTGGGGGGGAATAAGCATTTGCTCCGACACAACAGGAATGTTCCATGAGGAAGAAAGGGAACTCCTGTCCCAGTTGACCAATGACCTTGCATACGGAATTGAAACTCTCAGGACGCGTGAAGAAGCCGAGAGAGCGCAAAAGGAGCTGAGGGACAGTGAAGAGCGATTCCGGAAATTGTTTGACGCTGCAGCGGACGCGATTTACGTTCTTGAGGCCGAGGGCGAAACGGCCGGGAAAATAGTTTCGGCAAACCCGGCGGCTGCGGAAATGCACGGGTACACTGTGGACGAGCTGTTGAACTTGAGCATCTCCGACTTGGATACCCCGGAATCGGCCTCAAGAGTGCCCCAACGACTTGAACGGGTTCTCAAAGGAGAAAACCTGCGAGAGGAAGTAACCCATCGCAGAAAGGACGGCTCCGTTTTTCCCCTTGAGATCAACGCTTGCTTGCTGGAACTTCAGGATCGGAAATTCATATTAGCCATTGACCGAGACATCACGGAATGGAGACGTGCAGAGGAAGCACTGTATTTGAGGGATAGCGCCGTGGCGTCTTCGATCAGCGGCATATCCATACTTGACCTTGACGGTAACGTGACCTATGTGAATCCGGCTGCTCTAAGGCTCTGGGGATACGGTTGCGAGGATGAGGTCCTTGGGAAACAGGGCCTGGGGTTCTGGATTTCCCGAGAACAGGCAAGAGCGGCATTTGAAACTACCGTCAGGTCAGGAGGGTGGGTCGGTGAGTTGACGGCACGGCGGAAAGACGGCTCGTCGATGGAAGTTCAGGTCGCGCTGACGCTGGTACGAAGCTTGGCCGGAACTCCTCTTGCGATAATGGGGTGGTATCTTGATATAACCGGGCGAAAGCGTATGGAAAGTGCCCTAAAGGATAGCGAGGAGCGCTTTCGTCTTGCTTTCGAGAACGCGAACATCGGTGTCTGTCTGGTTGATACACGAGACCGTTTGATTAAGGTAAATGACCGGATGTGTAGGATATTAGGCTACACCAAGCCGGAACTGGAGAACATGACCATAAACGATGTCTCTCATCCGGAAGATCTTGACGTCAGCCAAACCTTTATTGAGCGAGCGCTCTCAGGTGAGATTGATCGAGCCGAATTTGAGAAGCGATATATCCATAAGCAAGGGCATATCGTGTGGGGGCATGTTGTCAGTACGCTTGGAAGAGACAATCAGGGAAAGCCTCTGTACTTCATTTCCCACGTGCAGGACAAGACACAACAGAAGATTGCGGAGGATGCTTTAAGGGAAAGCGAGGAGCGGTATCGCTACATAGTAGAAAACATCGAAGATCTTATCTGTACTCACGACATGAAAGGCAACCTTCACTTTGTCAGCTCCGCGGCGGCTCATTTGCTGGGATTTGAGGCCATAGACATGATCGGAAGGAATGTCCGTTCCTATTTGGCTCCCGAGGTGAGGGATCAGTTTGACGCTTTTCTCGCTGGGCTCACAAAGCAGGGCTACGCCAAAGGATACATGTTGGTTCAGACCGTTACCGGAGAGAAACGCTTATGGGAATACCGAAGCAAGGTGTATGTAAAGGCCGGCTCGGGGCCGATGGTTCTGGGCATCGCCCGAGACGTAACCGAGCGCAGGCGTGCAGAGCAGACGGAAAAACGCCTTGTTACGGCTATCGAGCAGGCCACGGAGGGTGTGATAATAACGGACACCGAGGGGACTATTCAATATGTCAATCCCGGCCTCGAAAGGATGACCGGATATAGTCGCGACGAAATTCTTGGGCAAAATCCGCGGATCTTCAAGAGCGGCGAGCATGACAGGCTATTTTACAAGGAGCTATGGGATACTATCAAGGCCGGAGCTACATGGACCGGCAGGCTCACCAACCGGAGGAAGGATGGACGACTGTACCATGAAGATGCCACTATTTCTCCGGTGAAAGACTCATCGGGCAAGATCATAAACTTCGTTGCGGTGAAGAGAGATATCACGGAGCACTTGGAGCTAACCAGACAGCTCTTACACGCCCAGAAGATGGAGGCCGTCGGCACGCTCGCAGGAGGCGTTGCTCACGATTTTAACAACATTTTGCAGGTGACGCTCGGTTACTCCGATCTGTTGTTGGGAGATGAGGGGTTGTCACGGCATCACCGGGCAGATCTGAAAAAGATAAATGATGCTGCGAAGCGTGGTGCCGACTTGGTTCAAAGGCTGCTCACCTTCAGCCGAAAGAGGGAGATCAACCTTCAACCCCTTGACCTGAATCGTCGCATCACAGAAATGAGAAAGATGCTGGATAGAACCATCCCGAAGATGATCGACATACAGCTCATCCTCTCCGATGATTTGGCCGCCATCAATGCCGATCCCACCCAGGTGGATCAGGTCCTTATGAATCTTGCAGTGAACGCCAGGGACGCGATGCCTGATGGCGGAGAGTTGATAATCGAGACCGTCAACATCATTATCGATGATGAGTATGCGAGGACGCACCTTAACACCAAACCGGGGTATTACGTGCTCTTGATGGTTACCGACACCGGTGAGGGAATGGATAAGGACACGCTGGAGCACATATTCGAGCCCTTCTACACCACCAAAGGCGTGGGTGAGGGAACGGGACTGGGTCTGGCAACGGTGCACGGGATTGTTCAACATCATGGAGGGCATATCAGGTGTTACAGCGAGCCGGGCCGGGGCACAACCTTCAAGGTCTATTTCCCGGCGCTCTCGACGGCGGAAGAGTCTGAGGGGTCGGTCGTCACGACCATGCCGAGAGGAGGACCAGAGACCGTTCTCCTCGTGGATGACGAGGAAATGATCCGTGACCTTGGCTCCAGGATTTTGACAAAGGCGGGATACACAGTGATAACCGCTTCCAACGGAAAAGAAGCCCTGAATTTGTATCAGGGCCGCAGCAGTGAAATTGCCCTCGTCGTCCTTGATCTTATCATGCCCGAGATGGGAGGCAAACAGTGCCTCCAAGAATTTCTACGGATCAATCCGGCGATCAGAGTAATCATCGCGAGCGGGTACTCGGCCAACGGTCCCACCAAGGACGCACTCGCAGCCGGGGCAAAGGGGTTCGTCAACAAGCCCTATGACATCCGGCAATTGCTGCAGGTCGTCAGAGATGTGCTGGACGAAAAATGAGCGTCTTGCAGCAACTGCTTTTACTAAAAGGATTTCTAAGGAACGGGGGTAACAGCTGACGTTATGTGTGCAGATCGGTGCTAAATCGCCATATCTCCGGGGCCGTACCGTCTCTTATCTTTACGCCTATGCGGATCATCCCCGTGTTACCGCTCATTCACCGCGCGGTCACGCAAGGAGACAATCTCTTCTGTTGCGGCCGCGGGGTCATCCGCCTTAAAGATGGCCGAGCCGACGATCGCCGCGGATTGCGGGCCTACAATGGCCGCCCACTCGTGGAATTGTTCGAGAAGCGAGCGCCCCAGTCGATCCTGCCTCCCGAATCCCGGGCACCAGATAGGCTTGGATGTGAGCGAGCGGTACCGTCGAAGGTCCGCTGGCCGTGTGGCCGGACCGATGTAACCTCCCACATCGAGCGCCTCACCGAGCAGAATTACCGCGTCGGTGACATCTCGACACGGAGTCGTCTCGGGAAGTGCCTGAATGAGTCCGGCTGAGGCCACATCCGCGACGAGCTCGCGTGGATCGACAGGGCGCTCGAAAAACAGTCCTCCGCCCGCGTGGCTCATCAGCGGGATCAGAAGCACCTCCATCCCGCATTCCCGAGCCGTGGCCGCGGCCTCCGCGACCGAGAGGGGGCCGGGAAAGCCATGAACCGTCACGTGGGTCGCTCCGCTGTCGGCAAGGCCCCTGATGATCTTTCCGTTGGTGCCGTCCCACTTTCCGCCCGCGTTGAATCCGATGTCGGCTATCTTGAGGTCCACCAACACCGGCTTGTCGCCCATGAGGTCTCGGATACGGCTTATTATCCCGACACCCGATTCGAGCACCGTCGCCGCGGCGACCTTCACGCCTTCAATAACAGAGGCGACCTGACGAACCACTTCCAAGACCTTCTCGGAAGAAGGAAGGTCGGCGGCGAAAACCATTGCGTAGGGCTTCATATGCTACCTTTCATATATCCTGCCCCGTTTACCGTATTTGCAAGACCATGAAGCCATTGGTGACGGGGTAGAATCATGACCTGCCGTCTTTGACGTCCATGCCGAGCTTGACGAGGCGATGCCGTAAGGACCGATGCGTGATCCCAAGAAGCTGCGCGGCCCTGGGCCGGTTGCCGCCTGCTATTTCGAGCGCGCGCCCAATGAGCTTGCGTTCGAGCCCTTCGGTCAACTCGTCAAGGTTAATCCCTTCCGGCGGGATATCCAAGTCGCTCGAATTGCCGATCGCACGAGGTTGCACGAGCTTGGACGGGAGATGCTCCGCGGTAAGCTGATCGGATTGCTCAAGCGTTACGCATCGTTCAATGATATTTTCCAGTTCCCGCACGTTGCCGGGATAGTCGTAGGATCGGAGGACACGCATCGCAAGCGACGAGACTTTGTGAATCTTCTTGCCCTGCTCTCGCGCATACTTTTCAAGGAAGTGCTCAATGAGGAGCGGTATGTCGCTTTCCCGTTCCCTGAGCGGCGGAATTTTGATGCGAATCACGTTGAGCCGGTAATATAAATCTTCCCGGAAGCCGCCCTGTGCCATCTCCGCTTCCAGGTCTCGGTTCGTAGCCGCTAGGACGCGCACATCCACTTTGCGGTCCTCGTTTTCGCCTACTCGTCTAAATTCCAGTTCCTGAAGAAAGCGCAGGAGCTTCGCCTGAATAGGGAGAGGGATCTCACCCACCTCGTCGAGGAAGAGCGTCCCCGTGTGGGCAGCCTCAACGAGCCCCGGCTTTGCCGCCACTGCGCCGGTGAAAGAACCTTTGGCGTGTCCGAAAAGCTCGGATTCGAGCAAAGGCTCGGGAATTGCTGTGCAGTTGACAGTGACGAACGGCCGGTTTGCGCGGGGCGACAGACGGTGAATGGCTTTGGCGACCAGTTCCTTGCCGGTTCCCGATTCTCCGACGATAAGCACGCCGGCGCGCGACGGGGCCACCTTGGACACGAGATCAAAAATTTCCAGCATCTCGGAAGAGCGGCCGATAATGCCTCCAAATCCGCTGTCGACGCCTTGAGATTCCACCGCACGCAGGTTTTCCGCGCGCAGGCGGCGAGCCTCCAAGGCATTGCGTATCACAGCCCGCAGATCTTCGATCTGGAATGGTTTGGAAATATAGTCGTACGCTCCTTCTCGAACCGCCCGGATCGCGTCGTCGGCGCTCGCATAAGCGGTAATTGCGATGATGGGAGCGGAAGAGTCGATTGCACGAATCTCTCTGATAAGGTCGAGACCGCTCATGCCGGGCATGCGCACATCGGTGAGCACCAAGTCGGGTCGGTTCTTGCGGTAAATGTCGTAAGCGTCTTCTCCGCTGGCAGCGGTATTTACTTCATAGCCGTCAGCGGCCAGCATGATCTCGAGGAATTCCCTCATGCTCTGTTCATCGTCCACCACGAGAAGACGCTCACCCATGCATCAGTCCTCCTTCTGCGCCGGGTTCGCCGTCGGCGAGCGGCAGACGCATTACGAAGACGGTGCCCTTGTCCTCTGCGCTTTCCGTATCGATGCTCCCTTTGTGTGCGGCCACGGTGCTCAGCACGATGGACAATCCAAGTCCCGTGGCCCCCTCCTTGGTAGTAGTAAAGGGCTCGAAGATCCGTTCCCTTATCTGCTCCGGGATGCCGGGGCCTGAATCGCGGACTCTGAGCACAGCCTGATTGGTCTCCCGGTCCGATTGAAGCGTGATGTGAACCTTCCCCCCATCCGGCGAGGCCTCGATGGCATTGGCGAGGAGATTGCCTACCGCTTGTTTAAGTCTCGCCGCGTCGCCCTGCACTTCAATTCCTTTTTTGATACGGGGTTCGAGCGTCACTCTGTCTCTCGCTCGGGGGTCTCTGGAATATTGGTCCACAATCCGTCGCACGAGATCGTCAAACATAAGCCGTACCTGGTTGCGCGGGGCCGGATTCACGGTGAGCAGGAAGTCGCTTAGCAGCGAATTGAGCCGGTCAGATTCCCGAATGATAATGCCAAGCAGCTTCTTTTCGTCGGATACCTTCGACGATTCGAGCGAAAGAAGTTCAGCAGCCCCACGAAGCGCAGCAAGCGGATTACGGATCTCGTGGGCCATTCCTGCGCCGATCCGTACAAGAGCGGCCTGTTGTTCGCTCATCCTGACTCGATCTTCCATTCTCCTGAGCAGAGTGACGTCCTGAAATACGACAAGACGGCCGCCCAGAGCGCCGTTTTCGCTTTCCAGACTGGACATGCTCAATTCCATTTGTCTTTTGACGCCGTCGATTTCCTTGACCGTTGCAAATGAATCCCCCCGTTTGCCCGAGTCCGCAACATCCTTGCCGGTCGCGGGGAAAACCTCGGACAGCCTGATGCCGATCAGTTCGGAGAGAGGCCTGTTCAGCAAAGCGGTCCCTGCGGAATTCACGAACGTGATACGGTCCTCTTCGTCTGTTGTGATGATGCCTGTAGGAATTGACCGGACGATGCTCGAATGCAGCTCTGACAACTTCCGATAATCGGTTTCCTTGAGCTTAAGCACGTCTTTGGTCCATTTTAACTGCTCGGCGAGTGAACTCGACAGAAATGCGGCCAGGAAAAAGACGGTAAAGTCAATCACCATCACCCACAGCACGTAACCCGGAGAACTCGAGGACCACGGAATCACCCAAGGCCAGTCGCTTGCGGGGATGACCCCGTGGAACTGGAGTGTGATGAGCAGGCCGTAAATAAGGCTTGACGCAGACGCGGTCAGTATCGCGCCGCGGCGAAGATGCAGAATTCCTGAAGCAATAATCGGGAAGATGTAAATCAGCGAAAAGGCGCTTGAAACACCACCGGTAAAATACACGAGTGCCGAATAATACACCACGTCAACCATCACCTGAAGGAACGAAAACCCCCAGGGGTCGGGGAACATCGGCAGCGCTATCGCGTACAGGAAGCTGAGAAGAAACGTGGCACCGACTAGCACATACAGTGCCATAGCTGGATAGGCCGGAAAGGAAGTGCTCTGACTGAGCTGAAAAAAGATTGTGGCGCCCAGCAGCAGTGTTGTCACCACCAAGCGCAACAGCATGAACCACTCGACGCGCCTCCGGAAATCCGGACCTGTCGGTCCTTCTCTCGGAAGAATCATGTCAAGAAATGTGCTGTACGAATGCATGGTGTCCAGTCGTCTCAAACTTGGATAATGCGTATATTATGTAACCCCGACGGCCACGAATCCATCCGGGCAAATCGCGAATAAGTTGGCGGGACAGGCATCTTGCCTCTCCATCCTTGACGTCATCACCGAAAACCTGACAGGCAGAATGCCCGTCCCCCATGGAATCCTGAAGTGTGTGTCCAAACTATTAGAGCGATCCGGAAACACCTTTATCTTGATGTCAGTGGCGCCCCTGGATAGGGACGAGTCTCAGACCTGCCCCTACTCATCTTCGTCAGCCCGAAGTACAGCTAGGAAAGCGGATTGCGGAATCGCGACCTGTCCGACCTGCTTCATGCGCTTCTTACCTTCCTTCTGTTTCTCCAGGAGTTTCTTCTTTCGGGTGATGTCTCCGCCGTAGCACTTGGCTGTCACGTCTTTCCTCAGAGGAGAGATGGTCTCCCGGGAAATGATTTTGCCGCCGATCGCACCTTGAATCGGCACCTTGAAGAGTTGGCGAGGGATCTCCTTTTTGAGTCGTTCGCACGCCCGACGGGCTCGCGCATACGCGCGATCCGTGTGCACGAGCATCGACAAAGCGTCAACCTTCTCGCCTGCTACGAGAATGTCCACCTTGGAGAGCTCGGTCCGCCGATACTCAAGGAAATCGTAGTCGAAAGACGCGTAGCCTCGTGAGACTGACTTAAGCCTGTCGTAGAAGTCGAAGAGCACTTCCGCGAGGGGCAGGTCGAACACAAGCTCCACTCGCCCCGAATCCAAGTACGCCAAGTTCTTCTGAACTCCCCGGCGTTCGATGCATAAGCTGATCACCGCGCCGAGGTAAGTCTCGGGCAGGATGATCGACGCGCGAATAAACGGCTCTCTCGCTTCCTGAATGTGCACGGGATCGGGATACTTGGCCGGATTGTCGATCATCACCTCCGAACCATTCTTGAGCACCAGGTAGTACTGCACCGACGGAGCTGTCAGCACCAGTGAGAGGTTGAACTCCCTTTCGAGCCGCTCCTGGACCACTTCAAGGTGAAGCAGCCCGAGAAATCCGCACCGGAAACCGTGACCGAGGGCTGTGGAATGGTCCTTCTCGAAGACAAGGGACGCGTCGTTGAGCTTCAGTTTTTCCAACGCTTCCGCCAGCTCTTCGTAGTCGTCGGACGAAATGGGATAGAATGAGGAGAAGACCACCGGTTTGACTTCCTTGAAGCCCGGTAGAGGGGCGTCGCATGGCCGGTTCTCGTGCGTCACCGTGTCGCCGATACGCGTGTCGCTCACGGTCTTGATGCCTGCAATGATGTATCCCACCCGGCCTGCGGTCAGGGAAGGCCGTGGCTTCCTCTGGATAAGAAACGTGCCGGTTTCTTCGACTTTGTACGTCGCGCCGGTAGACCAGAGCCGTACCATCTCGCCCGTTCTGAGGGTCCCATCGAAAATCCGCAAATGCACGACCGTCCCGCGGTACGAGTCCCATTGAGAGTCGAAGATCAGCGCTTTTAGGGGCGCGTCGGCGTCGCCCGTCGGAGGTCGGATCTGCGCAACAATGGCTTCGAGGACCCGATCGATACCGATACCTTCCTTCGCGGAGATCGGCACCGCTGTGTCGGGGTCGAGGCCAAGGTCCTTCTCGATTTGTTTCTTTACCCTGTCCACATCTGCGACCGGCAGATCGATCTTGTTGATGACGGGAATGATGTCCAGGTTTTGTTCCAGGGCCATGTAGAGATTGGCAAGTGTCTGGGCTTGTACGCCTTGGCTTGCATCGATCACCAGAAGCGCACCCTCACAGGAAACCAGCGCACGTGAAACTTCGTACGAGAAATCCGCATGGCCGGGCGTATCGATTAGATTGAGAACATAATCGCGGCCATCAGATGCCCGGTACGGCAACGCCACGGTCTGGCTCTTGATGGTGATGCCCCGTTCCCGTTCGATGTCCATTGTGTCGAGCATTTGATCTCGAAACTCGTGCGCGCTCACCACTCCGGTCATTTGGAGCAGTCGGTCTGCAAGCGTAGATTTGCCGTGGTCAATGTGGGCGATGATGCTGAAATTCCTAATATTGTCCATTCTCCCTACCGGGTTGCACTCGTGACCGGTCCCGCTCGCGGGACCGGATCTATTCTATTGCCGGTATCTTCGGAGTGCAAGCGGATCAGTGGATGCGTTGTAACCGTTGTATGTGAATACACTCGGGGGTAGTACGAGGGTCGGTCTTTTTTTGGACTCAACGAGGCGAAGCCACGGGTAGTCCTTAATAAGGAGGAAATGCGGGACTCTTTCGGAGTCTTGCAGGCAGAAGTCCGCCTGCAGGACTCCGAGCGGGCTTCTGCTCCTCTGTGAGGTTTTCTCAGATTGGTTCTACGTCCGAGGCTGTCCTAGACCTGCTTCCGTCAGTACCGTCTCGTCAGGACCGCGGCCGGCACAGCAGCCCGCGAGTTTGCCGTCAATAACCACAGCTGGTATGGATCGGATACCAAGGGTGTTTGCTCGGCTCATCACGCCGGGCTCATTCATATCCAGGACGCTCACTTCGCACGACTCACATTTCAGACGATTGACCATGTCCACCGTCTCTCTGCATACAGAACATCCCGCGCTGAACACCTCGATTTTCCGCTTCATAATATCGCTCCTCCAGGATGATGGTCTTCTTACATTTGCTTATGGGTTGCCCTCGGAGACTTGGTTGGAGGGAAAGCCCGGTCGCTCTTATAACCCGTTACCGGGAGATATTCAAAAATGCTTTTCGTATCATCTCTTCGGGAGGCACACCCGATGCCCCGTAGCGGCGTCAGGTAAGACCAAACGCGAGACTGTCTTGGGCTGACGGCTCTATGTCGAGCCCTTCGATTTGGACCGTAGGGCTTCCCAAGAAACGGAGTTCCCGTGCTTGTTCCTGAGTGCCGACACTCACCATTTCTATGTTGACGGGGATATTGAGGTATTGAGCAACATTTTTCACCAACTCGACTGTCGGAGGCGTGCCGGCACATCCTTCCGAGTAGAGGACCCTGATCTGAACAATTTCTGCTGGGTCAGACATCTTTACTTTTTACCTTCCTTCTTCTCGTTGCAGTGCTTCCAGGATCGGACATTCGGACACCGGCCCTGCTCCGCCACAAGATGCCGTCAATCCGGTGAGAACCTCTTTCATCCGTTCCAGAGACTGGATCTTGCCCTCTATATCAGCGATCTTTGCCTCGGCCCGCTCCCGGATGTCTGAACAGGTAGTTGTCGGATCAACCCGAAGCGAGAGCAACTCCTTAATTTCTCTGAGTGAAAATCCAAGTTCCTTTGCCCGCTTGATGAATCGTAACCGGAAGATAACACTTTCAGGGTACTGTCTGTACCCGGACGGCCTGCGAGGCGGATGTTCTATGAGTCCATTTCGTTCGTAAAACCGTACAGTTTCGATTCCGAATCCGGACCTGCGAGCGACCTGCCCAATCGTCAATCTTTGATCTCCATCATGATGTTTCACCATTTGGCCTTCTCTCCTACATAAGTATAGGGTCTGGATCATGCTACAGAGTCAAGAGCGTTCTTTGATTTTTTTTGAGGCAATTTGAACCAGGCACTCGGTGAGGCAGCTGCAGGGCAGGAACCACTCAATTCTCTAATCGCTTATTGACTAGAAGTGGTTGCAAAACCTCTATTTGAGGCTAACCGCGCGATATCGCGGGTTAAATAAGGCATTGTACTTTCTATATATTTCGCGTAAGACACTCACCGGAGGTGATCCGATGGGTGTGCGAAAACCGATGTTGACCGATGAGCAGTGGGAGAAGATCAGGCCTTTGATTCCTCCTCGGCCTCCGAGGCCCAAGGGAGGGCGTCCCCCTGCGGACGATCGTGCTTGTCTGGAAGGAATTCTCTGGATTCTGAAGACTGGAGCCGGGCGGCAAGATCTCCCTGCCGAGTATCCTGATTCGTCGACCTGTTGGCGACGCCTGAGAGACCGGTATGAAGCCGGGGTATTCGTCAAGAAACAGTTGAAGCGACTGCACTCCTTTGGGAGAGGATTTTGTGTCCCCGAGGTCTGTAGCGCGGAAGTTGGCAAACACGACGCATTTCCTGCGTGCTCGGGTAATGAGCACGTTCAGTCTGCGCTCACCGCTTTCAGTGAATCGCCGGGGGCCCTGCCGCCCGGTCTTCGCGAGGCGTTGAAGAAAGTCGATGCCCAGTTCGACGACCTTATCAGCCAGGCACTGCCCGGCAAGAAAGCTGCCTAAACCTTGGCTCATTTGTTCAGGACCTCACCAAGTCAGACGGCTAGTTGCCAGTTTACCACATAGGGATATCTATTGACACGAGTTTCGTCTAATCAGCGTTTACCGTATCGCCTGCTTGCATGCTTCGACACTCCGCGGTTTTCAAGGTCCAGCCACTTGACATCTTGCCACAGCGACCTCACCTTGAATGTCAGGATCAAAGGATCGTGCAGCGAACCAGTAAGGAATTGATGAGATCAATTCTGTTGGGATGGTATTGGAAAAGAGCAATTACCGGCTTCCGCGAAAAACCTCATAAAGCGTTGTATGAGGAGCTGAGGAGGCTATGACATTTATTGTATTTCCATGAAAGATCTTACGTCTTGTTGCTGACTCCTTTCGTCCGGTATCAGATAACGTTCGTACGAAGAGAAGGGAGATCCCAATGTCTGCAGGACATGTGTGTCCACATTGTGGCTCGGAGATGGATCCCATTCGCACTCCTATTGAGTCGAGCTGGGGCGGCGAGATCCACCACATCTGTTTCAATGACGATTGCTCTTATTTCACCACTAGCTGGAAAGCCCTGGAGGGCCAGGGGATTGAGAAAACGGGCTATCGGTGCAGGATGGACCCTCGCGGCGGATGCGGGCCGGCGCCGGTCTGGTCCGAGGATGCATTGAAGGACCTTGTGGTAAAGGTAGACACCGAAGAAACAAGCAGTTTGGCATGGTTCAGTCCTCACGACCTTGCTCGGGATGATGAGACCCCTGACGGGGTTTTCTATACGAAGCCTCGCTTTGTGGACCATCTGGATTCTTGCGCCCTCGAGACGGTCGAACAGATCTACGGTCGTTTGATTCCGGCGAATGCAACTATTCTAGACCTCATGGCCGGACCGGATTCCCATCTCGGGAAGGTGAAGGATCCCGCAACGGTTGTCGGCCTTGGACTCAACAAGACGGAGCTGGAAGCCAACATCATCTTATCGGAACAGGTGATCCACGATCTCAATAGAGATCCTCGGCTGCCATTTCCGGATAACCGCTTCGATGTCGTGGTAAACACGGTGTCGGTAGACTACCTGACCAAGCCGCTGGAGGTGTTTCAGGAAGTTTCTCGCGTGTTGAAGCCAAAAGGCCTTTTCATAGTGGTTTTTTCAAACCGGATGTTCCCGCCGAAAGCCGTAAATATATGGAAGGCGAGCTCTGAAAAACAAAGAGTGGAGATCGTTCGCAGGTTTTTCACCCTCTCAGGCCGCTTCGCAATCCAGGGTTACCAGGAAAGTACGGGCAAACCGAGGCCTAAGGACGACAAGTATTACGGAAAGGGCATCCCGAGCGATCCGATCTATGCTGTTTGGGGGAAGTCCATTCACAAGCAAACCAATTCTTCGAACTAAGTATAATCTCCCTTGTGGGAGTGAACCGTCCGGCGCAAGGTGGCACGCATGCACAGCCTAGGCGTTATCCATGGTCGATTTCAGGTACTGCATAACGATCATCTCAAGTACCTTTTGGCGGGCAAAGCCCGTTGCGAACACCTTGTCGTCGGAATCACCAATCCTGATCCAATTCTTTCTCGAGAGGACCGAGCCGATCCCGCAAGGTCAACTCTTTCGGCCAATCCTCTCACTTACTTCGAGCGCTATCAGATGGTTGTGGCGGCTCTCAACGATGAGGGAGTTGGTAGTAGCAATTTTTCCGTGGTCCCTTTCCCGATAAACCTTCCGGAACTCTACCGATACTACGTGCCTATGGATGCGGTGTTTTTCATCACCATCTGCGACGCCTGGGGAGAAAGAAAACTTGAACTCCTTACGAGACAAGGGCTTCATGTCGAAGTGATGTGGCGCAGGACGCCTGACACGAAGGGCATTACCGGATCAGAGATTCGCCGGAAGATGGTGTGTGGCGAACCCTGGGAAAACCTCGTCCCTAGGAGTTCGGCGCGTCTGTTGGCGAAATGGAATGTCGTCGAACGCTTGCGAAACTTGGCTCAAACACCGTAGCCCGACCTCCAGACCCATGGTCGTGGCAATGCAACGTCGCACGGGCCAAAGAGATACCTTGCTCTCAAGCCTTCGTTCAGCAAGGCCGTTCTTCCCGGAAAGCGTACACGTCCCCCTGAAGGCTGGAGAAAGGAAGTGAGAGAAGCCGTTCAGAAAGCTCAACCTCGTTGAGCGTTCTGGTTGACTCGAAGACCGGTCGGTTCTCTTGTGTGAAGTTGAAACGGTACAAACCGAGTTCCCTCAGACGCTCAAGACATCCGAGGGTCTCTCCGATGAACTCTGCATGGAATTCGAACAATAACCGCGCCAACGGTCTTGAAAGCCCCTTGAAAACTTCCCTCTCGAATCCTTCCACATCGATCTTGCAGCGGATGTTCCCCAAAAGGTTGGACCTTGCCAATGGGGTAACCGATCAAAATTAAAAAGTTATCCCTTCTTGGGTCTCCCCTTTTTTCTGGGCACATTAAGCACGGGAGGTTGATTCAACCCTGCCGCATCCAAGATGCGCTGCTGTGTCGCATTGGGCCGGGCTAGAC
>JAIWNO010000103.1 GCA_020216785.1 Desulfomonile sp. | reverse complement strand
GAAAAAAAGCCCTGCAGCGCGGAACGATTCCTGGTAAACCGCGAATTACCCTTACTCTTCCCCTCGCAGAAAACTCGCTCTTCGGCGCTGGGTCGTTGTCTTTCCCCGAAAATCCCCTCCCAATCCTCATTACTCTCCGTCGATGGCTCTGCAACGGAAAAGACTTTGACGGAACCTTGGCACGATTGGGGGATTGCTTGACACCGCGATTCAAGGCTGATACATGGAACTGAGCAGCCAATAGAATCTGATTTCAAGGTATTATCGGTTATGCCTCAACAGCGATCGTACCTGATTCTAATAGCGAACATGGTGGCCGCGCTGGTAGTTGGCGTCCTTGCGCCCGTAACCGCTCAGGAGCGGTCTCGGCCGCCGGCGGCACGCGCGCAACCTGCCTCAACAGATGCTTTTACTGAGGCCAAACGGATGCTGGAAGTCGGACGGTATCCTCGGGCGGTCACCCTCCTCACCGCAGCCATTAGCCGAGGCGAACATCTGCCACAGGCGTACAAGCTTCGCGGCTTGGCGTACGAACGCATGGGCGTCCCCGCGAAGGCGATCAAGGATTTCTCGGATTATATCGCTCGAAAACCCGCGGACCCGCAGGGTTACATCCTCCGAGGAGACGCGCAGAATTTCAATCTTGAGCACGAGGCCGCCCTGAAGGACTACACGAGGGCACTCGAGCTTTCCCCACGGTCGGCGGAAGCCCTTCTCGGCCGCGGCCTAGCACACGCGGGGCTGGAGCGTTATGACGAAGCTCTGAGAGATTATCGCGCGGCCCTTGCTGTAAATCCAAACAATGCCGAAACATTGGCCAGCATGGGACGGGCGTACATGCTCGCCGGCAGAAAGGCCGAAGCAGAGCAAAGCTTCCAGAAGGCCCTTCAAATCGAGGCCAATTCTGCGTCGAAAAAACAGGTCCGAGAATGGCTCGAAGAGCTCCGGACCGCGGCAACGGCAGGAGAACAGCCGTCTGCCGACCCAGCGCGCGGCGGAGCGCCCCAGCAACCTTCGCGCCTGTGGTGAAGGTCTCTATTATTTGCGAGATCAGTGTTTCAGAGATGTCATCTCTGTTTCAGAGAAAAGTGTGTTGACATTCCTCTCAGGACCGGGTACGTATAGAAAGTACGAGGAGAAACCAATGGCAAGTTCTTCCCGCTATTATTTTTATTACTTTACCACCTGGAAGGGTCGTCACCCAGTGTGACCAACCGCCCGGTCTCGGAAAAGAAGCGGAGTTCACACTCCGCTTTTTTTGTTGAGAAATTAGGATGTTAACGTTAAAACCAACAAGATGGAACCACGGCATGAAAAGCCTCACAGCAGAACAAATCGCCCAGAGCAGCTCCACAACCGGCCGGCGTTTGAGCCTTCACGACAGGCTCGGCCTTATAAGCCTTATCGACGAAGGGATGAGGATCGGCTCAGCTGATTCCCCCATCGTTGCAGACCTCTTCAACGATTTGTGGGACCTGATTGACAGGACCGTCTCGGGGAGCAAGCTGGATCGGCTGAAGCCCGAACACACGGCAAACGGGTTCAAGGTCATCGAAGTCAACGGAGAATCCGGTGAGAACCTCGGCCGCCTCAACATGTTGTACTTGAACAAGCCCATCCCCTGTTATTATCTCGTGTACGTGGAAGTGGCGCCCCCGTTCCGCAACAAGGGCCTGGGCAGCCGCATTCTTCAGGAAATGAGGGCGTTTCTGACCGAGAAATCCGCTGTCGGCATCCTCGACAACATCATTCCGCGGAATGACCCCACTTTCCACATTTACGCGAAGCATCACTGGCGCCCCATAGAAGAAATCATCGGCCCGACGGATGACCATGGCGTCTACATGGTCTTCGTGCCGCCGTCTTTCCGAGGAAAGAAGCTGAAGGAGCCGGTTCGCCGCCTGCTTTATCATCTCCAACGTAAGCGGGCGGCCATCGATATGCGGGATAATGAACAGATGGTGGCGCGGACAATCGAGGAATTCAAAGAGCTTTATCGAGCACTCCTCACCTATTTCGAGCAGGCCCTCGCGGAAGGGCGGGTCACACCGCTGATGCAATTCATGTTCACCCGTTATGTGACAAAACTCCTTGGGTTCCGGCGTCGGATCGGCCAGCTTCTTGGGTACACCGGCGGCGAGTCTCTCGAACAGATCGTCCTGGATCCTGTGGTACGAGCCTTGCCGATTCAATCATATGCACCGCGTGACTTGGCCTCCAATCCGGCTTTCGTCTCAGGTGATCGCGAGCTGTGGCTGCAATTGCCGGAAGTGTTCAAAAAGCATCCGGCGCGGATGATCGAATCCTTGCCCAATTATCGCAGACCGAGCCTGCTCGCGTGGTTGGAGACGAACCGGAAGACGTCAAGCGACTCACTTACCATAGGCGATCTTATGGATTTGGGCTTCGACCCGACCAGGCTCAAGGAAATCAACCTCGGCGGGATCGATTATATATTCGAGCGGGTCCATTCGAAGCTCTTGCCGGATCAGGAGAGGAAGAAGCAGCTCTTGGAGGAGATGGAGGGCCTGCTCGCCGGCGAGCGGGTACGCAACGCTTCGGTGAAAATCAATCCGCCCCTCCTCATCATCCGGGACCGCGGAAACGGTTATATACTACGGCGCAAGGTAGACGGCATCCACTGGGAAGAAGCTTTGGCACAGCTTCAGTCACAATCCGGTCTCAAGGCGCTCAACAGCTCGCTGCGGGTGGACAAGATGATCACGAGCACGATCCGCCGCGCCCGAGAACTGCTGTCGGCGCGTCTCGAAGGGAAAGAAAGCCCGCCTGCCGACCTCTTCACCTTCTTCGTGTCGTGGAACCTCGAGACCAATCAGCCAAGGATAGCGGTGGACCCATCCGGGTCTTTCCTGGAATCGATCTGGTTCGCATAGTCCCTGTCCCGATTTGCAGTCCTTCAGGAGTTTTCCACGTGAAAATATACCCGACCGCCTAAGGGACAGGGAGGGTCCAGGGCAGGCGGTCGGGATACTACGGGGGAGACGAGGGGGTATCCGGCAAACCGGCTGGTTAGAAGAGGAACCCCACCTCCAGGAACGCTCCGTCAAGAGTCGTGGAGAAGACTTCGGGCGCCCTCTCCTTCTTCAGGTAGCTATACCGGTAACCGCCCTTGAGGAACCCGAACCTGCCCTGTTTCACCGGGATGAGATAGTTTAGCGAAGCCTCAGCGTCATACCCTATTGCATCGGCCAGGAACGCGACCCCGCCTTTAGCTCCCAGTGCCAGCGTGTTGCCGCGGTAGTTCTTCAAGCACTTGGTGAATTCGAGCCCGAGCATGGCCATGCTCTTGTCGTCGTTGAAGGTAACCGCGCCCGCGGTCCCTCCGCCGACGGTAAGCTTGTCCTGCACGTAGAGCCAGTCGGCAAACACGCTCGTAAGGCTGTTTTGCGTTCGGCTCAAGTCGAAGACCAAGCCCGCCCGATGCTCGTAGCGCTGCCACTTTGAGTTCACCATACCACCGGCAGTGAACGACGTTCCGCCGAAAGTAAACGCAGTACGCGGCTCATGAGTAGCTTCGAGGCTGATAGGGGTCAGCGAGTACCTGAGGGCCCAACGCGGCTGGATTTGATAGTGTGCCGAAAAGGTCCACAACGGAGTGCCCCGACGGCCTAGGCCGAGGTGATCGTCGAAATCCACCAGAGTATCGACCGTGGTGCCGGCCCCTCGCACGCCGCGACGGACTTCGCCGTGCACTCGTGCGAACAGCACTTTGGCCCCCATGACGAACTGCTTGTGGCCGGGAGTGGGCAGAGCGCACTGCTGCCACCAGCTCATAGGGTTGAATTGGGAAATGCCGCCGAAGCCGGCAATGGAAGAGTATGGTCTGACTTTGAGAACCTGTGACGAAGAGGGCTTGATCTTAGAGATGCCTTGCGAGTCTGCGGCGGGTGAAACGCCGGCAGAGGCGTCAGGGGATGATGACTGGGCCCCGGCAGCCGCGACAAACGTGGATGCCAAAATCGTCATAATAATCAACCATATTGCAGATTTCCTTAACATAACACCCTCCCTCAGGGTTCTAATCTGTCTGGATTCGGAGCTTATTCAGTTTTATTTTTTTGTCAAGCAAAAATATCTTTGATAACAGAGATGTTATTATAAAAATCTAGAATATACTTTAATAACTCATCCGGACGCTTCAGACCGCCACGCGCGCCCTCAATAACTAACCCCTTTGATTGACTAATTTTTCAGAGCAACATCGCGCGGAAAAACCTCTCAGGGTGCGCGCAACTGCCTCCGCCCGCCCGCACCTGAACCCCGGCACGCGCAACTCACTTTATGTTTCTAATTCAAGATATCGTTATTTAATGATTAATTTGTAATAATCTCGTCGAGGAGCGTCCGATCGGTCGGCCTCACCGCGCCATTTCGGCAATGCGTGAGGAGAAGGTCTACCAGGGTGTCAGGGTTGGATTCCTCCACGAGCAGGGCCTTTGGCGGCCGCCCAACCAGCGAAGCCAGGCGCGCCATATCCCCGCTGAAGCCTCCCGAGCCTTTGAGTATGCCGATGGCATGTGCAGGGCCCAATTCATCGAATGCTATGGTGAATTCATTGAGTGTCCCCATCCCGCCGCCGACGAAGATGCACGCGTCGGCGCTCCTCACGAGCGTCACGTTCCGCCCCTTGGTCCCCATGCCGGTGAAGACGTGGATAGCGGCGTCCAAGGGGTAATCGTACAAAGAAACGTGCGCTTCGCGATTCGCGGCAGGAGAGATCGCTATGGTCATTCCTCCAGCCTCCAAAGCCCCTCGGATGGCCGCGTGTGGAAGCCCCGGGCATCCGCCGGTCATGAGCACTTGGCCTCGGTCTGCGATGAGGCGCCCCACGCGCATGGCTTTCACGCCTTCGGGGGAGTCCTCAGACACTGATGAAGAGCCGAGTACGGCAAAGATGAAGAGACGGTGCGGGTCCATACGGCCTCCGGGAATAATGATGGTGAACAGTCGTGCAGGCGCGCCTTCAGCGATTTTCAGCGGTGAAGAACAGGGCTAAAAGACCCTTGACAACATGGTATCGAACAGCTAATGTTGCCGGGCCGAATCCTCCTGGATTGATCACGAAAATCATGAGTAAATCTTCTGCCATCATACTGGCCGCGGGAAAAGGAACCCGCATGAAGTCCGCCTTGTGCAAGGTGCTTCATCCGATCGCGGGGCGGCCGATGATTCTCTATGTAATTGACGCGTTAGCCTCCTCGGGCATCGACAGAATTATCGTGGTGGTAGGACACCAGGCCGACGAAGTCAAGAGTTGCGCGGGTGATTCTGCGGTTGAATTCGTGGTTCAGGAGCCTCAACTCGGCACGGGTCACGCGGTTGCGATGGCGAGAAGGGTGCTGGAGAAGTTCGGCGGCTCGATCCTCGTCGTTCCGGGCGATGTTCCGCTGATTGAAGCAGAAATGATTCAACGATTCCGCAGCTTTCATGAAGGACGCGGTTCGCGGCTTTCTGTCATGACCTGCACGTTTGACGACCCGTCGGGATACGGCCGCGTCGTGCGCAATGACGCCGGCGAGGTACTGCGTATTGTCGAGGAGCGGGATGCATCGCCAGATGAGAAGGAAATCCGAGAGGTCAATACCGGCATCTACTGCGTGGAGTCGGCACTGCTTTTTTCACTGCTTGAGCGGGTAAGCGCGGAGAACGCCCAGGGAGAGTACTATCTGACGGACATTGTCGAGGAAGCGGTGGAGACCCAGGTGCGTGTCCACGGCTTCAGCGCGGACGATCCGGATCAGGTGATAGGTATAAACACGCGCGCGGACTTGGCGAGAGCCAACAGGATCGTGTGGGGGAAGATCCGGGAATCGCTCATGTTGAACGGAGTGACCATGCTGGACCCGTCCACAGTGTACGTGGATCACGGTGTCCGGGTAGGGCCTGATACGGTGATCCATCCATCCGTGACGCTCTGCGGTGACACGAGGATCGGCGGATCGTGCACGATTGAGCCGGGAGTCCTGATCAAGGATAGTGTTATCGGAGAGGGAGTCAAGGTGATGCTTGGGTCCCGTATGGACTCAGCGTCGGTCGGCAACGGCGCGACAATCGGTCCTATGGCTCACTTGAGGCCGGAAGCGCGTATTGGGCGCAACGCGCGAATAGGCAATTTCGTCGAGGTGAAAAAGACCGACTTCGGCGACAACTCCAAGGCTGCGCATTTGACCTATCTGGGCGACGCCGCCGTAGGCGAGGATGTGAACATCGGGTGCGGAACGATCACGTGTAACTACGACGGTAAGAAGAAGCACCGAACGATTATCGGGGACCGATGCTTCATCGGGTCGGATGTGCAGTTTGTGGCTCCTGTCGAGATCGGTGAAGGGAGTCTCATCGGTGCGGGCAGCACCATAACCAAGGACGTTCCGCCGCGCAGCTTGGCCGTTGCACGAGGAAAGCAGAAGAACTATCCTCTCAGAAAAGGTCAGCTTCCGGAGCGTTCCGGTGAAGATAGGAAATCTTGAAACCGCTGGGAGCGTGTTTCTCGCGCCCATGGCAGGAGTGACCGACCCGCCGTTTCGAAGAATCGTCCAAAGTTTCGGCGTGTCGGCGGTTTGGACTGAGATGATCAGCGCGCACGGCCTGGGAGTCCGCGGAGAGGCATTTGCGACGATGGACCTCACCGGGCATAGCGTGCCCACCGTATTTCAGGTGTACGGCGTCGACCCGGCCGTAATGGCCGAAGCCGCGCGGGTCCTTCAGGGGTGTGGAGCCGCTGCGGTGGACGTAAACATGGGCTGTCCGGCGAAGAAGATCGTGAAGACCGGTGCAGGGGCCGCCCTTATGCAGGATCTTCCCCGAGCGGCCCGGATCGTGGCGGCGGTTCGCAGGGTGTTGCAGATTCCTTTGACTGTGAAGATCAGGTCCGGGTGGGATGAGTCCACCCGTACTGCTGCGGCGCTCGCTCGAGCGGTGGAAGCGGAAGGTGCGGATGCGATTACCGTCCATGCTCGCAGCCGCTCCAGGAAACACTCGGGACCTGCTTCCGCCGATGTGGTTGCAGAGGTGAAAGAGGCCGTGACCATCCCGGTGATCGGGAACGGCGGTATAAGGAATGTTGGCGACGCGCGGGCCATGATCGAACAGACAGGATGCGACGGGGTCATGATCGGCCAGGGAGCGCTCGGCAGACCGTGGCTTCCCGCGATGGTTCTGGGTTTTTTCGCTTCAGCCAGAGGAGGCGCGAAGCGAAGCAAGCTGCTTATAGATGTGATCGAAGAGCATTACCGGTACCAGCTCGAGTGGATCGATCTGCAAACTGCGGTCCGTCGGATGCGAAAGCATCTGGCATGGTATTCCAAAGGCCTACCCGGTTCGCCGGAGTTCCGACGGTCCGTCTTTCATGTGGAAGACCCCAATCAGGTTCTTGAATCCGCGCGGGGTTTTTTCGGGGAAGCGGTGGTGTCATGAAATCGGACGTAAAGCCTGGAGCCGGCGTGATGCCGTCGGAAGGGACCCCGACGTCGGGTCACGCGGAAGCCCGATTGAGAGACAACATCAGCGGCTCGCTCGATTCGCTCGTGGAGTACCTGATGGACAACGGAGTGAAAGGGATTCATCCACTTGTCATGGGCGAGATTGAAAAGCGTTTGATCATCAAGGTGCTCGAACGCAGCCGGGGCAATAAGTTGCGAGCAGCCGAGCTTCTCGGAATGAGCCGCAATGCGTTTTACAAAAAGGTTCGCAAGTTGTCCGGCATGGGGTTGTTTGCAGGAGCCGACCGCGAGTCGTAAGACCGCCTTACAGGAATGCTCCTTCCAAGGCCTGGCTGTGAGCCGGCGTCGCGGCTCCGTAGCGAAGTCATTCATGCGGGACGCGTGCCGTCCGAATCGAAGGAAGCATCGGGCCTCATTGAGGTGTCCGCCGCGCGCTGGTGTCGTGCGCCGGGTGTTAAGGATATTCCTTGACACATATGGGTAAAGAAATATAATTAAAGCGGATCTCAAAAGCACTTCGGGGAGCCCCTCATGGACGAGGACAAGCTTGCGCTTCTTGAACAGAAGCTAATGCAATTGATTGAGCAGAACGATCAGTCTAAGCGCGAACAGGAACGCTTTACCAAAGAGCTGGAAAAAAGAGACAAGCGAATCGGTGAGTTAGACGTTGCCTTGAAGAAGCTTCACAAGGACCACAAGTCCGCGAAGGGCAAGCTCGATAGAATCATCGAGAAGCTGGAGGCATTCACCTGAGCACGACTGAAGCCGACGCTCCCCCGCTTGTGGGCGGCTGCCCCAATGGGCCGGCCGAGGCGGTAAGAGTGCGGCTGTTCGGCCGCGAATACAGGATCAAAGGGCACGGCAACAGGAAGTATGTGGAAAATCTTGCTGATTTCATCAATCGCACCGCCGATGAGATCCAGCGCAATACCAACACGGTCTCGACTCTTGACTTGGCCATACTCACACTATTGAATGTGACTGACGAACTCTTTCGCACAAGACAGGTCAAGGAGGAGACACGGGAAGAGTTGAAGGAGAAGACAGAGAAGCTCATCAAGGCTATCGATCGAGGAGTATGAGGGAGATTGTGCCCCTGCGCGGTACGTGAGAGACGGTGATTTTTTGAGCCAACACTCAAAAAGCGGGACCCACATCAGGCTGTGGTGTGCAAGCCTGCCGGTGAAGCAGGAAGCCTGAAGCAGTACTGAGGGAACCCACCTGGGCAACCAGGTTCAAAATGATCTGTCGACACGGCCGACTGCGGGGGCACATTACCTTCTCTTGATCGATTTAACATACACCGGCACACGGGATGCGGAATGAAACCTCTGGATGGATTTCGGGGGATGATATACAGATTGTTGCACGTTTGACACGTCGATGACTTGCCTTCCCGCCTTGACCCATTCTTCCGCGTGGCCGCCGCCACTCAGGTTTCGTGCCGGTCCTGATCCCGAGTGCTTGAACGATCGGAGGGGTTGTGGAATCCATCCAGGCTATGATTCCCGCCTTTGTCGCTGTAATCTTCGGTCTCGCGGCCGGGTACGCCGTAGCCAGATTTCTCGACAGGAGCCGGATCCAGCAGGCCAAGTCCGAAGCGGAAGAAATCCTGAATTCCGCCAAAAAAGAGGCTGAAACTATAAAGAAGGAAGCTCTCCTTCAAGCCAAAGACAAGCTGTTTCAAGCAAGAACCGACCTCGAAAACGAGATCAAGGAACGCCGCGGCGAACTCTTGTCCCGCGAATCGCGGTTGCTCCACAAGGAGGAAATCCTCGAGCGGAAAAGTGCGCAGCTCGAGCAAAAAGAAGCCACAATCATTCGACGCGACCGCGAAATCGAGAACACGTTCAAGCACGCTAAGGAGAAGGAACGGGAAGCCGAAAGTCTTGTCATCAAACAGCAACAAAAGCTTGAGCAGCTCGCCGGCCTTTCCTCTCAGGAAGCCAAGGAAGTACTCCTCAAGAAAGTCGAAGACGAAGCGCGAATTGAGAGCGCACGTATACTAAAACAGGTGGAAGACGAGACGCACGCCGAGGCAGACAAGAAGGCCAAGGCGATTATTGCCACAGCGGTTGGGCGGTACGCTGCCGATTTTATCGCGGAACGCACCGTCTCCGTTGTCAGCCTCCCGAACGAGGAGATGAAAGGCCGTATCATCGGTCGAGAGGGACGCAACATTCGCGCGATCGAGGCTGCCACCGGTATCGACCTTATCATCGACGATACCCCCGAAGCAGTGATCCTCTCAGGGTATAACTCGGTTCGCCGTGAAATCGCCCGCATAGCGCTCGAACGACTCATCAGCGACGGTCGCATCCACCCGGCGAGGATTGAGGAAGTAGTAAAGAAAGTCTCCCAGGAAATGGAGGAGACCATCCTGGAATCGGGCAAACAGGCAAGTTTCGACGTGGGAGTCCATGGAATCAATCCGGAACTCATCAAACTCGTCGGAAAACTTAAGTATCGAACATCATTCGCTCAGAACGTGTACCAGCATTCGATGGAAGTGGCGTTTCTCAGCGGAATAATGGCCTCAGAACTCGGACTTAACCCCAAGAATGCCAAACGTGCCGGCCTTCTCCATGACATCGGCAAGGCGATCGACCACGAGGTGGAAGGCGCCCATGCCGTCATCGGCGCGGATATCGCGCGGCGTTATGGTGAATCACCTCTCATCGTTAACGCAATTGCAGCCCACCACGGAGACGAAGAGCCTCGCAGCGTCGTCGCGGTTCTGGTGCAGGCTGCCGACACTCTCTCTGCTGCTCGTCCGGGCGCACGCCGGGAAATGCTGGAAAACTACGTCAAGCGCCTGGAAGACTTGGAGCGGATAGCCGATTCATTCAAGGAAGTCAGCAAGTCGTTCGCAATTCAAGCGGGCCGTGAGATCCGCATTATTGTGGAGAACTCCAACGTGGGCGACGACGGCTTGAGCCTCCTCGCTCGTGAGATTCGTAAGAAGATCGAGAAGGAACTTTCCTACCCCGGTCAAATCAAGATTGTGGTAATACGCGAAGCGAGGGCCGTTGAATTTGCCAGGTAATTCCTGGGAAAGAGAGATCAAGCGCCCCCCTCGGAAAAGCGATTGCACGCACGGGAGCGGTAATGGGACCCGTTGGGGATTTGCAGATCGACGACCTACTTCAGTTGATTTCTCTCAAAGAGGTTTTCGGCGGATTTGCCCACGAGATCGCCCAGCCGTTAAACGCCTTGATAATTGCAGCCCAGGTGATCCAATTCAAGGTGGATCAAAGCCTCCTTCTCGAGAGCGAAAAAAGTTACATTCTCCAGCGCCTTGACCTCATGATCGCGCAAGTGAAGCGGGCCTCGGAGATTGTGGATACCCTTCGGTCCTTCAGCCGCGGTACCTGGTTGCAAACCTGCGGAAACGATCTGATCAAGGTCCTCGGGAAGGTCCATGACATAATGGGCCAGCAATTTCTCGGACGAGGGATTGAATTCCGTCTCGACGGTCCGGAGAGTATTTTGCTTGCCACCGGAGATCCGCAAATGGTCGGGGGAGCGATCATCCAGGCGCTCGCGTACTCCAGGGATCATGTGGAAGCGGTCGCTGCCTGGCATGACGAGCAGAACATACCCTACAAGAAATGGGTGGCCGTTTCCTGCGCGGGGACCAATGGCACGGTCCGAGTGGAGTTTTCGTGGGACCTCGGCCGGATGCCGCCGGACGAAGATCGCGACGATGCCTCCACTCGTCAAGGCTTTCTCGTTGCAAAGGCGATCTTGAATGAGTGGGGAGGCACAATTCGAGCCTCCGACTCCTCTGTTGTTATCACCCTTGGCGGATGATCCGCGGGGGCGGCGTTTCCTCACAATCCGAACATGACCCGCCTTTTCTTCTGAATTCATCGATCTCGGCCTTTACTGCTTATTTCGGCATCTCAGCCGGTTGACAGCAACGCGCGTTCTGGTATCATCAAGCCCGTCATGATGCGGGTTTGCGTGGTCTCTCTTTGCCTGGGTCCATTGAAGGCCGTGTTCTCCGCAAAGCGGCACACCGGCTATGGAAGTCATGGTACGCCCGTCGTACGGCTTTGGGTGACGGCTATGCTCGTGTGTACGGTTTGCCTTTCTCTTCTGTCAGGATGCGGCTCCACCAAGCCCATGATCAAGAACGGGCAGCCGGGAAGCCTGTCGCTCTCGTCGGACCTTGCCATGCTTTTTCGCGGGGGTAAGAAGAAGCAGTCTCCGCCGTCTGAGAAAGCTGCAACTCCCGCCGCCTCATCACTGCCGGATCTGCCCATCGATGAATCAGGTCCCAGAGTGCGACGCTTCATTCGCGAGTACGCCTATGAGCAGCGCCAGACCATGCGCAATTATCTCGCAAGTGCTGAGCGTCACCTTCCGCTGATCAAGACTGTGGCCAAAGAAAACGGGGTGCCGGCAGAGGTGGCGTATTTGGTCATGTTGGAATCCGGCGGCAATCCGGAAGCTCGCTCGCCGGCGAATGCGCTCGGCATGTGGCAGTTCATGCCCGCCACTGCCCGGAACTACGGTTTACGAGTCGATTCATGGGTTGATGAGAGGCTTGACCCTGAAAAGTCTTCCAAAGCCGCCATGCTTTATTTGAAAGACTTGTACGGCATGTTCGGATGCTGGCGCCTTGCTCTCAGCGCGTATAATTCCGGCGAGAACAAGCTTAACAAGGTGCTTTGCCGGGAAGACGCGACCGAATATGATGAGATTTGCTCAAGCCGTGGTCTCAAGCGGGAGACTAAGGAATTCTGGCCGAGGTTCCAGGCAATAGCACAAATCGCGCGGAATCCGGAGAAATATGGTTTTCCAAGTCGCGAGGAGAAGCGCTATGAGCGGAATCATGCTCTTGCCCCGGTCGAAGGCTGCCACTCGCTGCAAAAGATTGCCGGCCTTATTGGCGTGAGTGCGTCTGAACTCACGCGACTCAATCCGGCCCTCGTTCGCGGAATGACACCACCTGGCGGAGACTCGTACCCGCTTCGCGTTCCGCTTGAAAAGAAAGAACTCCTTGCGCGCTGTCTGGCAGACGTCCCGTCCGAAGAGCAGCGAAGCCATATTGTCCATGTGGTGAGCCGAGGGGACAGCGTCGCAAAGATCCTCAATCGATATCAGGTGGATAGAGCGCATCTGACGGGCTCCAATCCGGATGTAAACTTTCGACGCAGGCTCCGCACGGGCGAGAAAATCATCATCCCCGTCATGAGGAAGGAACTCCCGAAGGCCCACCCCGCCTCGTCCAGCCGCCTTTCCCAGGTCCAGGACGCACCGCCTCGCAGGGGTCAGGTCCGGTAATCGGCATTGATTTTCACGTATTCTTCCGACAAATCGCACGTAAGAATCGTGGCAT
>JAIWNO010000102.1 GCA_020216785.1 Desulfomonile sp. | reverse complement strand
CGCCGGGGCCGGCCTTAAGATCGAGCATGATCGAGAATTCCCGACGTTTCATCACCTGAGCGGCTCGGCGCTCCCAGTCGTCTTGAGCGAGCAGACCGTCACGCACCACCGACACGTCCCCGATAAAGAGATCGACCCCACCGGGATCGAATTTCACTCCACTCCTGCCGGCGGCGCATATGATGCGCCCCCAATTGGGATCTTCCCCGCGGAAGGCTGTCTTTACAAGGAGCGACTCGGCAACGGTACGAGCCACCAGCCGTGCTGCGGCATGGTCCGGTCCGCCGGTCACCCTGACTTCCACGAGTTTCGTTGCACCTTCGCCGTCGAAAACCATCTGCCGCGCAAGATCGCGGCAAGCTTCGGTCAGTAAGCGAGCGAATTCATTATGGTCAGCACTTCCACGCACGCGGGGAGCGTCCGCCCGTCCGCCGGCCATGACCATGAGCGTATCGTTTGTGCTCATGTCGCCGTCCACACTAATACAGTTGAAGCTGCTGTCCGAGGCGGCCCGCAACGCCTCCCGCAGGAACTCCGGTTCGGCCTCGTAGTCGGCGAGAACCACCGCCAGCATCGTGGCCATATTGGGAGCGATCATGCCGGACCCCTTCGCCACTCCGAGCATACGTATCGGCCCGGTGGACAGCTCTCCGTCCACGCAGGCCGTCTTGGGCCTGGTGTCCGTAGTCATGATCGCGGCTGCAAAGTCCTCGAGCGACCGCTCATCGAGCCTGTCAACCAGTTCCGCCACGTGCGGTCGAATGCGCTCGACAGGCATTGGCTGGCCGATTACGCCGGTGGACATAGGAACGACAAGTGCTGGATCGATTCCGAGCGCTGCGGCCGCCGCGGCCGTCAGGTCGCGGGCGTCGCGCTCTCCCTGCGCGCCGGTAAACGCGTTGGCATTGCCCGAATTGGCGAGCACGGCCTGGCATCGGCCGGCCGCAAGCCGTTCTCTGGTGATGGCCACCGGTGCTGCGACTACCAAGTTGGTCGTGGTGACGCAGGCGGCGGACGCCGGTGACTGCGCAGCGATCAACCCAACGTCAAGCCGCTGTACTGCAGGAGACTTCACTCCGGCGGTTGCAGCAGCGAACTTGAATCCTCTTATCGTTAGGATATCGGTCACGAAGGCGCACCCCCATCGCCGGGAATATCAACTCCGAGTCGTCGGAGCTCCGCAAGTAACGGTTCCCGGCCTTTGAACAAGATCCCGTTAATGCCTGCCGCCCGAGCGCCGGCGACGTTTTCCTTCAGGTCGTCGATGAACACCGCCGCATTTCGGTCTATGCCGAATCGTTCGAGGGACTTCTCGTAGTACAACCTGGCCGGCTTCATTACGCCAAGTTCATAAGAAAGCGCGGCGTCACGATAGAACGCCACCCGTGGGAATCGTCCGATGATCCATTCGTAATGGGCCCTACTCGTATTCGACGCGAGCCAGGTTCCGTAGCGCTCCGAAAGCGTTTCACCCAGACGCACCATGTCCTCATCCATCCAAAACATGTCACACCAGATGCGTTCGAATTCATCTCGGGCAAGATCGATGCTGAGAACATCACACACGATTCGTCGAAACTCGTCGAAACCGATTCTGCCGGTTTCCAATTCGGTGGCCGGGCCTTTGAGACGTGCCTCGAAGCCCGCTCTGTCTTGGTCAAGCCATCGAGCAACAGGGGTTGAGAGGTGGCGTCGGAGGCGGCGGTAGGCGATCTCGCGATCAAAGGGGACAAGCACGTTCCCCAGGTCGAAAATGATGTCCATAATCATGAGCTTAATATATACCCAAATCGATGCCTGCTGCGAGCGTACGTCCGAGTTCCCGACAGCTTTCTATGTGTTCCGACGAGACATCCCCCCGGATAATGATTGGCGGCTGCACCTTGCGAAGCTTGTACCCGGCGATGATGCGCTCGATGCTTGACAGTGCCCCTGTACCATCGTTGCCCGCGCAGATAACCACGGCATAAGACTTGCCGACCATCTCTTCCCGCACCTGCTCGTAAGTCCGATCGAAGAGGTCCTTGACCGCGCCGGCCATGTACCCGAAGTATTCCGGACTGCACAGAACGAGACAACGGGCGAGTCGCATATGATCAGCGTTTGTTTCCGCCGCCCTCATGAGACGCACAACGACGCTGCCCACCGTACAACCACCGTCGGCAACCGCCTGCGCGAGGCGCTCGGTGTTACCGGACTGCGAATGATACACCACCAGGAGGTCAATTGTCTCATTCACTCCTGGTCTCCCATGTCTTGCAGATCGGTCGGGTCCCGTCCATTGATAATGAAATCGTCGCAGACTTCGCTGAACGCCTTGACGACTTCACGGATCGATCTTTCTTCCGTCTCGGCTTCCTCTCTCACCGCAGTCCAGAAGTCTTCCAGTTCCGGCATGATCTCACCCGTCACCGAGAGCACCAAAGTGTTGCCGCATGGGCAGTGTCGATACATCATGGTGTACGTCTTCCGCATGACATCGGAGCAGTCCTCCAGTACATGCCCTTTCGGTTTGGTCTCGCGAAGGTAATCAGCGAACGACTGAAAGACCCTTCCACAGGTTCGGCATTCCTTGGGGAAGAGCGCCGCATGAGCATCAATCGCGGCAAACGCCCGAATGAACGCCAGGAGGCGGGCACTGCACACCAGAAGCGGCGTATCGATGAGAAGTTCAGGTTTTGCCATTATTGCTCCCGGCAAAGAACACCGGCAAAGCCTTCCCCGGACTCGATCCGGGAAATGCCGGCGCTACCGTGGCTTTCATACGAATGAACGTTCAAAGAAGCACTTTCGTGGGCAGCCGCCGACTTTTTCAGGCAAGTAATCGTCAATCATGTCGGTGGCCTACAAGCCTAAGCCACTCCTCGATTCTCGAGCGATTGAAGAAGCAGAATCCCAGGACCACCGCGCAAAGAACCGTTATGACGGTCAGGAGGGTCCAGTTCTCGTCAAAGATCGCCGAACCCGTGAAGCTGAGCATCACCGTGCCGGGGATGCGCCCTATCCCGCACACCACAATAAAAGTCCCGAATCCCATAGGACTTAATCCCAGGATATAGGAGAGGATGTCCTTGGGGAAGCCCGGAATGATAAACAAAATCAGCGCCAGAACTGCTCCCCGGCGCTCCGTCAGAAAGTGGAATTTCCCCAGTGTCTTCTCATCCACTGCAAGCTTCACGAGGGGCAGCCCCATAATCCTTGCCGCAAGAAACGCAAGGGCCGAACCCACGGTAAGTCCGACCGACGAATAGACCACAGTGGGTGCGGCCCCAAAGATGAACCCGCCCACAGCGCCCGTCAGCTCGCCGGGAATGGGCGCAATTACCACTTGGAGCGTCTGAAGCAATATGAAGGCCAGTGGGGCAAGTGATCCCCAGCCTTCGACATACACGCGCATTTGATCTTTGCTCTGGAAGATCGCGGACAAAGAGGCAAGCAACGGACCAAGACGCTCAGACGCGGCCAACCACACGATGGCCGATACTTGGAGGGCCAGCAGCGCCACCGCCACGAGAAGCTTTATCTTATCGCGACGGGTGCGAGGCAGCATCAAAGACCTCCCGATCCGGAATGGGCACGCCGTTGTCGGTACCGTATTTCTGAAGTGTGAGCGTTTGAAGGATCTCGTCCTCCATGCGCTCCACAAGGGGTGGAAAAGTTCTTGAGTTGACGGCCGAAATCGCGATGCCGTCGTAACGGGCGCACACGTTTGCAACTATGTGCGGCGGGGCGAGGTCCATTTTGTTAAATATCCTGATCCTGGGAATCAATCCGAAATCCAGCGTTTCCAGAAGATTCTCCACTGCGAGCATCTGCTTCTCGAAGTTCGGGTTGGATACGTCAATGACATGAAGCAGCAAGTCGGCGTCGCTCAACTCATCCAGGGTGGCGCTGAACGCCGCAATGAGCGCCTGAGGCAAATCCGTGAGAAACCCGACCGTATCTGTAATAATCACCTCGGTTTCCCGAGGGAAGCGCAGCCGCCGGCTTGTCGGGTCCAACGTAGCAAAAAGCTTGTCCGCGGTGAACGTCTGAGATTTGGTCAGATTGTTCAGGAGCGTGGACTTGCCCGCGTTGGTATACCCTACGATCGAGATCACCGGTATGTTGTTCCGATTGCGAAGTCGTCTTCTCAGCTCCCTTTGTCTGCCGAGGTTCCCGATCTGTTTCTCGAGGAACCCGATCCGGCTATGGATACGGCGCCGATCAATCTCAAGCTTGGTCTCGCCGGGCCCGCGGCCACCGATACCCCCGGTCAGCCGCGAGAGAGCGTCATCTTTCTCGCCGAGCCGCGGCAGCGCGTATTTGAGCTGCGCCAGCTCAACTTGGATCTTTCCTTCACTACTTCTCGCTCGCTGTGCGAAAATGTCGAGGATGAGCTGGGATCGGTCAATCACCTTGAGTTCCGTGAAGTCTCCTACTGCCCGGACTTGAGCGGGACTCAACTCCATGTCGAAGACCAGCATGTCCGCGCCCTTTTGAAGCGCGTCGATAACGATGTCCCGCAGCTTTCCCTTGCCCACGACGAAGCGAGGGTCCGGCGGCTCCCGGTGTTGATGGGTTTTGCCTACCACATCCACACCGCACGAGCGCGACAACTCCTCCAATTCGGCAAGCGATTCCTCGATCTCCCAGTCTTTGCCTTGAGTCTTGCCGATCAAATAGGCTCGCTCAGTAGAGCCCCGCACGGAGCGGGCACCGATTGAACGGGAAATCTCATCTTCAAGCGCCCTGATTAATGTGCCGAAATTGAGATCAAGCTGTGAAGGCGGCACAGGTTCAAGGACCTGCCATATTTCTCCACGCGGATTGTCCGGGAGGACGTGAGCAATTCGTATCACCGTAGGAAGGCCGTCCTCATCCACGCCTACCACTGCAATGAGATCGAGCCGCAACAGAGCAAGGTCCGTCAGATCTTCTTCACTAAGGGGCTCATCGTTGAGGTGCGTGTGAATCAACCGCAACCCCCGGAGACGCCCAGGCCCTACCCGCCAGGCGTCCAGCTTTGGAATCATGAGCGAACGAGCGTCCCCGACAAGCACCTTGTACAAATTGCCGCTCCGGTCCACCAAGACACCGATTTGGCGCCTGATTTCCGCTGATAATGCAGCGAGTTGGCGAGAAAACTCCGGCGTTACCACGCGGTCAGGAGGAATTCTCTTCAGGGCGAGCCGTTCGAGACGGACCCTCTGCGACGGCTTCAGGCCCTTCACGGAGCCGAAAACATCGTTCAAGGAAGGACCTCGCTCAATATGAGAAGATTCGGACAGGCGGGAAACTTTTTCAGCTCACACTCCTCTTTTCATGCTACTACGACGGAACGCCCTGCGGCGAGTCGTGTGCGATCACGCACCATACTGTATATCCTATAAATAACTGTCACTCGTTTTGCGCGTTCTGTTCCGGCAGTATCTTCACGATTGCGCAGCGACTCGGGTCCAGGTATCTACGCGCCACATCGAGCAGTTGGACCGCGGTGACGGCCGCTATCTTCCTCACGTATCGCTCGTCGTAATCATACCCCAGACCGTACAGCGTGTTCAAGGCGATACTCTCGGCCCTGGACCATGAGCTTTGCAATGAGATCCTATGATTGCCGACCAGGTTCGTAATCGAGCGCTGCAATTCTTCCTCGGCCACCTGTTCGGCTCGCACACGCTCAATTTCCTGGAGCAGTCCCTTGGTTGCCTGATCCACTTTCGATTCGTCACACGCAATGTACAGAGCGAAGGATCCCGGGTCCATTCCAGGCCGCATGAACGATGTGACCACATACGCCAGCGACTGTCGATCCCGCAGCTCGACAAAGAGGCGTCCCCCCTGCCCGGCCAGGACGTTGTTGAGGACCGCGAGTGGGTATCGATCCTGGTCCTTCAGGGTACAGCCCCGAAAACCGATCACGATATGAGCCTTGGCACGCGGAATACGAATCACGTTCTCCCTTACCGAATCGAGCGGCGCTTCACCGGGGATCGAGGGCTCTTCCAGCGGCCGAGTCTCAATCGAACCGAACAGCTCCGCGATCTTGTTCATGGTCTTTTCCCCATCCATATCTCCCACGCCGGTAATCACCGTATTGGCGGGTACTGCGTACTGTTTGTACATGTAAGCGAGGTCGTCGGGAGTGAATCCGGAAACCGTCGGAATCGTCCCTTCCTTGTCGAAACCGTACGGATGCTCCTGGAAGAGCGTCTCGTTGAGGACCTTGACCGCATATTGTGTCGGCCGGTCCGGCTCCGTTTTGATTCGATTGAGAATCAGCGCGCGCTCCCGCTCCATTTTGTCTTTAGGGAATGAAGGGTTCTTGTAGACTTCAGCCAGCAGCTGAAGCCCCTCATCGACGAAGCGGCTGAAGATGGTAGTAGACAGCCCGAACGAATCGAATCCGGAAAATCCTTTGAGCTTCCCGCCCATGTCCTCGATCCTCTGAGCAATGTCAACCTCTGTCAGTGTCCCGGCCCCTTTATTAAGCATCTGGGCGATGAAATTCATCATTCCCTCGGTGTCCTTCGTCTCAAAGCGCTTGCCGCCGAGGCATGCAACCCGAAACGAGACAATCGGGTTGGTGTCGTCCGGCACGAGGACAACTCGGATTCCGTTCTGCAACGTGCGAGTGAGCACCCCTTCGGCCGCGGAGGTCGCGCCCGCGGCAATCTGCGCCCGAGGGAAGGATTCAACGATGCGTGTGAGCCGATCGATCGTAAAGTCCGGTAATTCTTCCGCCGGCACAAGCGCGGTCACCGTCGCGTTGGGCGGCAAGAGATACCGTTGCGCCACTCGTGATACTTCCTGCGGACTGACTGTCGCTATGAGCCTCAAGTACTTGCGCTCATACTCCGCGTCGCCCGCGTCCGCATAGAACCCGCCGATACTTCGCGCGATCCCGTCAACGGTTTCACGCGCATAGAGATGCTCCGATTCGATACCGATTCTGGCCCGTTCCAGCTCGTCTCCCGGAGGCGTTTCTTTCCCGAGAAGGGCTATCTCGTCCATGATGGCTTGAGTAGCTGCTTCGAGGTTTTTACTCTGAAGGGTGGCGCTCACCACGAAGATTCCGGGGCGCTTTGGGGTGAGACAATAAGCGGTGATCGTATTGACGAGCTGTTTCTCTTTCTTGATGACCCGCACAAGCCGGGAGGATTCCCGCGCTCCCAGGATGTCGGCTGCGAGATCCAGTGCGCCCACATCGTAGCCGGACAGTCCAGGGATATGGAACGCAAGGTGCAGACGAGCCTCCCGGGCATTCGTGTCCCGGAGGACCGCGCCGCGGACCGATTCCTGGCCGGGCTCCTCCGGCCGGGGTGGTCTGAAGAAACCTGTCGGCTTGATGTCTGCGGTCAGCCGCTCGATATCCGCCTTCACCTTGTCGGGATCTACATCCCCTGTGACAACCACGAACATGTTTTCCGGAACGTACCACTTCTTCCGGAAAGCGAGCACGTCTTCACGAGTGATCTTCTCGACAATCTCCCTATATCCGATGATAGGATAGCGATACGGGCTCGCTGTGTAGGCGGTCCCGAAGAGCAGCTTCGACGCCTTACGCTCCGGGCGCTCTTCGCCTTCAAGTATCTCCTCGAGGACGACCTCAATCTCTTTGGCAAGTTCGGCCGGATCGATCACCGGATTGAATACGGCGTCCAACAGGATATCCAGGCCTTCGGTCGTCGCGGACGAAGGGACGGTCACGTGGAAAACGGTTTCATCCCAGCTCGTGTACGCGTTCATGTCGCCGCCAAGACCTTCAACTTCCTGGGCGATCTGCCCCAGGCCCCGCCGTTGGGTCCCTTTGAACGCCATATGCTCGATCAAATGGCTGATTCCTCGCTCCCGATCCGTTTCGTCCGCGCTGCCCACCATGACCCAGATCTGAATTGACGCTACCTTGCGGGCGTGGTCCTCCTGAATGAATACCTGCAGGCCGTTCGGACAGGTAAATGAGGTGAACTTGCCCTCCATGGCCGCGGCGTGAAGAGGAACGCCGAGGAGCATGGCCGGCAGCGGAAGCAACTTCAGCAAGGTGCTCAATTGGCAAACGTGCATCAAGTCCTCCGTTTCATAGAATAATTTGTCTTCGTCTGTGCGGTAGCGGATCATCCCGTGTTGCACGGTATATTACGTGCAGACTTCATGAGACAACCATTCTTGCTGCGCCGAGAGACGCGCCAAGGCCTCGTCGTCGGGAAGCAGGCTCCTGAACTCGTTTATGTATGAAATCGCCTGCCCCTCCAGAATGTTTCTGAGGATACCGCGATACTCTCCGTCAATGCGAGCGCCGATTTCCCGCAGAACATCGCGTACCTTCATACCGAGCAGCCACTTTGGTATAAAGGGGGCGATCACCGGCCCGAGAATGGCGTCCAACCACGACGACCCTCCCAGCAATATGACTTCTGCGGTTACCAGGAGAAGCGCCCAAAAGAAATAGGCACCGTAGAGCCTTGCTTCATGTGTAGGCGAAAGTCCGCTCTCGCGAAATCGTCTGAGCTCCTCTTCCAAGAGGCGCTCCACACCGGGGAACGCTTCGTCGAATTGTGCTCTTACCGCCTCGCTCGTCAGCCGCGGCACATCGCGCTGCGCCACGGTGCGAAGGTCTTCCAGGTCTGAATCGCCCTTTAGGATTTCAGCGATCTCTTGATTCAATCGCGCTACGGCATGTTCGAGAGGCGCCAGATTCGCCGCGGCCTTCGTCGCGGCCAGGTCCTGTGCCAGGAATGAGCGTTCCCCAGTGACGCGCCCTCCAGCCAAGCCGCCGGGGGAAACGAGACCCCACACAAATTCCAACGACTTCCTCGCAACCGTGCGCACGAACATTCGGACCGGGAAAAGAATATCGTATTTCTGCAGAAGCGTTGTCAGCCGCTCCTGCACTCTGCTCGCCACCTCAGGCGACAGGACGGCGTCGAGACCCTCGTCCATCTCCCCGGCAACCCGATCGAGGGCCTGACGGATCGCGTCGTTGACTGCGGCAATTCGGCGCATCTGCGTTGTGACGTCCTGATCCAGGAAGTCAAGGTGACGTATCGTCTCAACGCGCAGATTGCGCATCTCCGTTGAGCGAACGTCCTCCTTGGCCGCATCGAGAACGGCTTCGAACTCGGGTCGCCCGCTGATTCCGGGTATCATGTCCGGCGAAGTACCCGTGTCTTCCACGCGGATGAGCTGATCGCCGTCGAATCCTTCCTGACGGAGCGTCTCGCGGAAATCCTCGAACGCCTCACCGAAGTGGGCCTTGTTCATCACAAAATACGAGCGTTTGCCCCACTCCCGGATCCAAGTGCGGAACATCTTCCCGCTATTGTCGCCGTACTTGTCCAGAGAGGTTACGAACACGACAATATCGCTGATCGTGAAGAAGGCATCCGCAATCTCGCGATTGATCAGTTCCACGCTGTCGATGTCCGGCGTATCCACGAGAATGAAATCCGCCAATTCCTGCCGATGGTGTTCGAGCACCCTTACCTTGATTTTGCCGCCACCGATCGGGTTTTCGTCAGCTACCAAGGGGCATTTCGCCAGCTCCTCAACCGCATCATTGTGCACATAAAACACGGGGCGCGACGTGCATGGCCTCAGCCAACTTACGCGGCTTACAGGCTCACCTGCCAGCGAGTTAAACAGGGTGCTCTTACCGGTGCCTGTGCCGCCGAACAGACTGATAATAACTGGGAATCCCGGCCCTAACGCGGATTTCCACCGCCACACCGCGAGCAGGCGCTCAGCTTCGGCAGCGCGTTGCCCGAGTATTTCCCGTCCATGCAACCGTTGATCGAAGCAAAGTCCCAACTGTGCCGATGAAGTCATCGCGCCGTGCCTCGGACCCCGAAAACGAGATGCGGTGACGGACAGAAACGGTCACAACTGCGCTCAAGGCTAACTCACGGAGCGCGAAAAATCAAAGGCTGCAACAACGTTTGATCGGGTCAATTGGCGGGACGTTGAACGATCAACCGGCTTTGGATTCAATAATTCGTCGTACCGCAGGGGGAATGAATACCCC
>JAIWNO010000101.1 GCA_020216785.1 Desulfomonile sp. | reverse complement strand
CTCGAGGTCGAGCTTGCGCAAGGACCTCGCCAGCACAAGGATCGTGCGGCGGGTGGAGTCTCTCCGGTTAAGAAAGATCACGGGACGGCCGAGGACCCTGCAAAGGCCGCCTTCAGTGCGTATTCCATTGCGGCCGAGATCGTCGTACCGGAGCTGGACGCCAAGGCGGAGAGCGATCTCTTCGAGGTGGGTAAGAATGGTCGAATCGGTCATTGACTCCTCGAAATGGTTGCGCGATTGGCCTTTCCTCTACTGCGGCTCTTCGTTATTGTCAAGTAAAAACAGGTACCTGGTGTGCCGCAAACGGGAAGATAGGTCAAAAGAGAAATTTTTTCAAGAACCTCGGAATTTCTATTGACAAATCAGTTCGGTATAGATAACATGGTGCAATCGTTGAATGTCGTTTCAACTCGTTGAACCCTTTAATTTTTTTTGGGAGGTGGATTCATGACTAAAGGGGAGCTCGTTGGCAAGATCGCTAAGGAGGCGGGGATCACCAAGAAAGCCGCTGCTATGGCCCTGGACGCGGTTGTGGGAGCGATTCACGAATCGCTGAAGAAGAAGGACGGCCGTATCCGCATCGCGGAGCTGGGAACGTTTCGGGTGGTGAAGAAAAAGGCCCGAACCGGCGTCAACCCGCAGACCAAACAGAAGATCAAGATTCCGGCCACCAAGGTGGCACGCTTCGCGGCGTCAAGAGCACTTAAGGAAGCGGTGAAGAAGGCCAAGTAGTCAGGTAGTCAGGAACCCGCGATGAACAAATCAGATTTGATCGTGGCCCTGGCCAAAGAGGCTGATCTCACCCAGAGAAAGTCCGAAGAAATAGTCAATCTCGTGTTTGACACGATGGCATCCGCTCTGGTCAGCGGCGACCGGATAGAGATTCGCGGATTCGGGTCTCTTATGGTCAAGAAGTACGGGGCGTACACCGGTCGAAATCCCAAGAGCGGAACCCGAATAGAAGTCGAAGAAAAAAAACTGCCTTTTTTCAAGACAGGCAAGGAACTGAGAGAAAGGGTCCAGCAAGCCGGACGGTAGTTTCATGGCTGCCGTCCCATTGCTGGGGCAAGTTCCGTGCCGCGTGTCCGGGGTGTCGCCGAGAGCGGCGTCCGCAGAAAGGGTCGTTTCGCCGGTGAGGCGGCGGACGCTCGCGCTTGCAGGCGTGCGTGCGTCCATCACCGGCGAAGGGACCTCATATCCCCTCCTGTGCCTGTCCCCATCCTTTCGACATCCGCCGCCTTGCACCCTTGAATGTCTTTCTATAGAATCTTTGCACCGGTGTTGCCGTGTTTGGGCGCGCCACCGAAAAGCCTTGGCGCTTCGTTTCCTAAATACGGTTCGTATTCCGATCGCAGGAGATTGCTTCGCTTGCAATGACACGCCCAAAATTGTCATTGCGCGGAGCGGAGCGACGAAGCAATCTCCAACGCGCACGATACGTGACCGAGATTATGAAATCGAGTACTTAGTGACGAATTGCTCAGAAATCTTCGAAACCGCCACAGGCGCTCATTAGGGCCTTCAAGGAGCGCTGAGGATCCTTCGGTGAACATTTACGACGACGTTACCACCATCGCGGAAATTCTCTATTCCCAGGGATTGCTTGACGATGCCGGACTGCTGCGTATTCAGGAAGCGGAAGTCTATGTGATGGACAGGGTCGCTCAGGACCGGGCTCGACAGGTCAAAGACGGTGTGCCTCATGCACATCATACCACCGCTGTTGACGTTATTGCGGAGATGAAACTCAACGGCCCACGGGGCACGCTCACGGAATCCGCCATCGTTCAAGCGATCGCAACACACCGGGGTTATCCTTTTCGAAGGCTGGATCCGCTGGAGCTTGACCCGGACTTCGTCACGCGGACCCTGCCCCAGAAATTCGCGGACCGCTACCTTCTTGTGCCCGTGGAGGAAGTGAACAAGACGCTCCGCGTGGCCATGTACGATGCGTCCCAAAAGGAGGTGCTCGAGGACGTGGCTCGCGTCTCCGGCCGCCAAGTGGAAGTGATCATGGCGTCCAAAGAGGACATCATGAAGATCCTCCTCGAATTTCACGGATTCAAGTCCTCGATCCGCGCGGCCGAAGAAAAGCACGTCAAGTATTTTGCCGAATTGTCGGACTTGGAGCGGCTCGCAGAGGTGAAGAGTCTCGAGGAGATATCCCACACCGACAAGAACATCCGGACTGCTGTAGACGCGACTTTTCGTCGCGCAGTGTCGCTTCGGGCCAGTGATATCCACGTGGAGCCAAAGCGAGGCAAGAGCGTTCTGAGAATGCGCATCGACGGGGTGCTGCACGACATCGACCGCATCCCCGCGCCGCTTCATCAGGCGTTCGTCTCACGCATCAAGGGTATGGCGGCTATGGACATCGCTGAAAAACGCCGCCCACAGGACGGTCGCATCAAGCTCAATCTCCGCAAAAAGGAAGTGGAAGTGAGGGTCTCGACGGTACCCACTGCCTTTGGAGAAAAGGCTGTGTGCCGTCTGCAGGATCCGGACCTGCTTTTCATGGACTTGGAAGAACTGGGCTTTACTCCGTATGATCTTACCCTCTTCCAGGGATTTATCACTCGACCGTACGGGATCATACTTGTCACCGGGCCCACCGGGTCCGGAAAGACCACAACGCTTTACTCCGCTCTGCGAGTCATCGCCACGCCCGACCGGAACGTCACCACTATCGAAGACCCTGTGGAGATGGTCTACGATCGGTTCAACCAAATTTCCGTCAATCCCGCGGTCAGCATGTTGCACGACCAGACCGAGCGAATGACCTTCGGCCCGATGCTTCGCCACGTGATGCGCCAAGACCCCGACGTTATCATGATCGGGGAAATACGCGACGAGGAAACCGCGCAACTCGCCGTGCAGGCCGCGCTTACCGGACACCTCGTTTTCTCCACGCTTCACACCAACGATGCACTGGGGGCGATTAACCGCATGCTGGACTTGGGGGTGCCGAGTTTTCTCCTCGCGGGAACGTTGACGGGTCTGCTTGCTCAACGGCTCATGCGCAAAGTGTGCCCTGCATGTGAGGAGTCGTATACGGTAAGTCTCAAGACGCTCAACACTCAAGGATTCAATTTCGAAGGCCCGGAAGCGATCACCCTCAAGCGCGGCCGCGGCTGCTTTCAGTGTCGAGACACCGGATATTACAAACGGGAGAGCGTGTACGAAGTGGTCGGGATCGACGAGGACATTGCCAAGCTCATCACAGACCAGCCGGAAATGGGTGCAATCAAAGACGCGGCTCGGAAGAAGGGCTTTAGCACAATATGGGAGAATGCCGTCAGGAAAATGTTGAGCGGGATCACCACGGTAGAAGAAGTGCTCCGTGTGGCCAAGCCCGACCCGCGTTTCAATGAGCCCATCCATTTGCGCGAAACGGCAGGAGTGTGGCACCAAGCATAAAGCAACGCCAATATGCTCGATAGGTTTCGGACGCAACTCAGGAGGCAAATCATCAGGAACCGACGCTGGACAGTCAACATCCTGCTTTTCATCGCAACATCCATCACAACAACCGTTGTCGGAGCGTTCTACGCAAACGAGAAGTACGACGAGTGGTTCAGGCTGAGCTTTTTCCTTAGAGGATGGGTCTTCTCCGTTCCCCTTATGAGCATCCTGATGGTGCACGAAATGGGACATTACCTTACCGGGCGAAGGCGTTACATGGACGTTACGCCTCCGTATTTCATCCCCGCCCCGCCGCCGCTTGGGACCTTCGGCGCGTTCATCAAGATCAGGTCGCCAATATTCAACCGTTCAGCCTTGGTAGAAGTGGGGGCCTCGGGACCCGTTGCAGGGAGCATCGTCGCGATTCCGGTGCTGGTGGTGGGGCTGGTGCTGTCGGATTTCCGCCCTCAGTTGGTACCGACGCAAGGCTTCTCATTCGGGTCGTCGATCATCCTCGAGCTGCTTTGTCTTGCGGTATACGGTGACTTCTCCTCCAGTGCGACGGTACTGCTGCATCCGACGGCTATGGCTGCGTGGTTCGGGTTGTTCGTTACCGCAATGAACCTGCTGCCTATCGGGCAGCTGGATGGCGGACATGTGGTGTACGGACTTTTTGGCTCGAAAGCGGCGCGAGTGGTGTCTTTCGTCGCATTCCTGCTTCTATTGCCTCTTGCGATACTGTGGCCGGGATGGCTGATGTTTGCCCTGCTTGTGCTGGTGCTCGGACTGCGCCATCCGCCCCCTATCGACCCCGAGTCTCCGCCTACTCGCGGCGCGAGAATCCTCGGCTGGGTCGCAGTTGTGCTCTTCATCGTCACCTTCATTCCAGTGCCCATCGGGCTGCCGGAATAGCATTGACATGCGGCCCGGAATTGATCTATGCTTTCGGCATCCTGGATACCTTATTGTGCGCCGGGGTAGCTCAGAGGCCAGAGCAGGTGATTCGTAATCACCAGGTCGTGGGTTCGACTCCCATCCCCGGCTCCAGGAATTCGGTAAGCATTCCGCCTAGTTGCCGTATCGACTCGGGCGGTTTTTTTATTGTCAATTTGCCTTGCCGCACTTTTCCCCATGCTGCGAATTTCGATCCCACCCCCAGTGCCCTCCACGGTCATGCAAATCCGTGAGGTCGCGAGCTGGAACCGACATTCCGTTGATCATTGAGCGCATATTGAATTTCTCTGTTCCTTTGGACATTGATCGGCTCATCCCGCGAACCGGAGAGGCCCAAATTGCACGGCAGGATATCGGGAATGGGCATGTTCGCTCCATCAGACGCCGGACCATTTAGAGGAAAACGTTATCGTCCGGAGCTGAAACGATCTAAAATGTAATAAGCGCCGCAACGCGATCCCACACCCGGCGGACTAGGAGAGTTCGTATGTTCCCCGTTGAATTCGATCACACGTTCCTCGACGGACTTCCTCTCCCCACAAAGGAAGAGGAGGCGCGGATCGCCCGCATCCTTAAAGTGGTCGCAGGCAAGCGAGTAATTCCTTATTTCCGTAAGTACCGCGGCACTGACCCGATAGTCTCGAACCGCGCCCTCGACCGGCTCGCCGTCGCGCGTCTTGAAGACGAAAGCAACCGCGTGCGGCTGGTTAGTGTTGTGACACGCACGGACCAAGTGTTCTCTATAAGAATCCACGAGCGGATTTTCGACTACCTTGCTTTTGTCATGCCTCAAGACCCCGAAGCCACGCTTGGCGGAGGCAATGCCGAAGAGCGCAAGATGCTTGCCTTCTCTGAATTCATGTTGCGCCACGAGCTGGAGCACTTGCTCTACCCGGAGCACACGGAGCGAGAGATCATTCAGGCGGATGCCGAGTTCGCCATGAATAGGCGCACGATGGATCCGACCTTCTACAGAGCGTTGCGCAATGCTCTCGCGGATGAAATGAACGGCATCAAAGGACGGCAATATCTGCATCTTTTCGACCGAGCGGAGCAAGAGCTTCCGTCAGATGAAATCATCAGCGAAATGGTTGGAGGTTACTCGACAGCGCTGGCGGACTGTCCCGACTCGCTGCTCGACCAAGTCGTCCCCCACCTTGATTTGGAACTTGCGACCAAGGTTCTCGGGGTGTGCTATCGCCGCAGTCGCGACACGTCGTATTCCCTGCTGAAACGAACAGGGTTCCTGCGCACATTGCTGCGGCTCTTTGCACTCCTGGTCGCATCGAACGAGAAGCACGGCGAGGAAGTGTTCAACTCATTTAAAGAGAGCTGGGGACTTGTATTCCTGTTCCAGGAACTTGACTTGCCCGAGGCAGCGGTCCACGACAAGAGCGCCGGGGAGGTCTTTCAGGTCTTCAAGGATGCCCTCCGGGGGCTTTCTCGGGCGATGTTGCTCCCTCCCTCTACCGCGCCGACTCCACCGAAGCCTGCTCCCAAGGAAGTTACGGCACCCGTGGTTAAGAGCCTTAATGATCGCATCGAGGAGGCACGCAATGATCCCGCGGTTCCCCGGCAGGTTATCGAGGTAATTGACAAGAACAAACTCAACGCAGTCGGCCACAGCGGCTCCAAGTACAGCGAACTTATAGAGACACTTCTAGCGATCCCTTGGGGAGTGATCCACAAGATCTCCGTCCTTCCGGAGGAATTCGAACGCGGTCTCAACATCAGTCACTATGGCCTCCAGAAGCCGAAGGAGCTTCTGTGCGACTTCTTCGCCAATCTGGTGTGGCGCTATCAAAAAATCGACACTCGTGATCTCGCAGCTTGGCACGGGACCGGAAGCGCGTTCCTTTTTGTGGGTCCTCCCGGCGTTGGTAAGACGTCGCTTGCCATTTCTATCGCGAACAATCTCGGGATACCGTTCCACAAGGTTTCGCTTGGGGGCATGAGGGACGAAGCGGACCTCAAGGGGCACGGCTTCACCTATGAGGGCTCCAAGCCCGGCGCAATCGTGCAGGGCCTCATCAAGATGGGCGCTATGAACGGAATGTTTATCATGGACGAAGCAGACAAGATGGAGAAGTTCGCTGTTGCGACCCTCTTGGAGATCTTGGACCCCGAACAGAACCACCTTTTCCACGACAAATACACTGAGACCACTGTGGACATTGACCTTTCCAATTGCCATTTTGTCCTTACCGCAAACACCCTGGAAACAGTCCCTCCTCCGGTGATTAACCGCTGCGAAGTTGTGCAGCTTGATCGGTACAGCGTTGACGAAAAAGTGGCCATCGCGAAGGAACACCTCATTAAGCGCGTCCGAAGCAGGTATCAGATCGGCGAGGAAGAGGTCCGTTTCGACCCGGAAACCGAGGACGAACTGCTGCGGTTCCTGGTCCGCACCTACACGTACGAGGCAGGAGTTCGGGAATTGGAACGGATCATCCGAACGCTCTTCCTGCGGTTGTCGCGGAAAGAAATCCTTAGCCGCGAAAAAGAGAGCGTCATCATCACCCGGGCCACTATTAAGCAATACCTCGAAGCACCGCGACCACCCCGCCCCATCAATGATGAGGATCGAGTGGGTGAAATGCTTGGACTTGGAGTAAACGTGGAACTCGGCATCGGGTCGGTAATTCCAATCCAGGCCACTCCGATCCGCATCCACGGCGATGGTGAAGGGACCCGCGGGTATCTGAGCATGGTCCACGCCACAGGGAACATCCAGAAGATTATGGATGAAAGCCGCAGGGTTGCCACCACGGCAATACTGCATTGCTCAGGACCGCTGGGCATTTGCATGGACAGGGTATCCGTACCGATTCACCTCCACTTTATGGGCGGTTCCACTCCCAAAGATGGCCCGTCCGCGGGCGGTCCCATTGCCTTGGCGCTCGCTTCGTCCCTGTCCGGGCGGCCGATCCGCCGGGACGTGGCCATGACAGGCGAAATCGACACCCAGGGCCGGATTACGATTATCGGCTCGCTCGACGTCAAGCTCGAAACCGCCTGTGACGCAGGCTGTAAGACGGTGATCATCCCCACGGAAAATCTTTACGGTGACGAAGGAATCGAGCGCCTGTCCGAAGCCCTCAAAGACGAGCTGCAGGTGCTCACGTATCGTGAGTGGAAGGGGCCTCACCCAGCCTTCGATTACCGGCGGCACACCCTTCAAGTTGTGGCGGTGGACCACATACTGGAGGCGGTGGACGTGGCATTCATCGTGGAAAAGGATTTGACGCGCCTCGAGACGGCTTTTACCGAGTCGGCTCGAACCGTGGCCGAATTTCTCAGACGGAACTCGTTGTCCAAAGATCAATGTTTATGCGCCCTCTATATAAAAGACCCGAAGGAGCTGGACGTGGACGAAGTTGACGGTCCGTTTCCGACTGGCCACGGCAATGTGCTGCTGGTGCGGCCCGAGGCGCGGGACGCGGTGAAGCGCAAGCTCCCAGAGCTTCATGCCATTGGTCGGCTCCACGACTTTGACGCGTCAAATGACGACCTCTCGTCGGTGGTCCACAAGATCGACGAGTCGGTCCCCGGCGGCCTGAAGAGCATTGCACGCCTGGCGATGGTGGCGCCGTTCTTTTCTCTCAGGCAGAATCTCGACCAGATCAAGGAACTTGCGCGGGAGCCTCTCCATGCGGAATTCCGCCTCTTCGCGAACAATTACGCCTCTCAGGGAGTGAAAATCAAGTCATGCAAGTCCGTACTCAACCGCGTCTATTGTTACCTGATGCAGCTCGATCGCGAGACGTTGTCCAAAGTGCCCTTTCTCACGTGCGAGGACGATGTTTATATAGTAGACCTCTCGTTTATTCCGGAGAAGTATCGACTTGACGTAAAGCGCGCGGAGAAGATCCTCGCGACCGCGCTGAGCAATTGGCTTGTTGAAGTGGAAGGGCGTATGGTCGAGAGCTGATGTTCACTCGGACCGATCACACGTTAGTCCTTCGGGCGCCATGAAGTGCGCACAGCGGAGAAACCTCAGTGGAACAACACGTATGCCCCTGGTGGATCGGATACTTGCTCGCCAACCCGATTCGCAAGCTTTTTCAGAATCCTATGAAGATCCTTTCACCATACGTCAAGACTGGAATGACGGTGCTCGAAGTGGGCAGCGGTATGGGTTTCTTCACAATTCCTTTGGCGCGGCTCGTTGGTCCTGAAGGCCGCGTGATCGCCGTCGATATCCAGGAGAGAATGCTGAGAGGAGTGCGGACTCGCGCCCGCCGAGCCGGACTGGAAGATCGCGTGCACACCGTCCTGTGCGAGCCGGACAAGCTGGAAGCCCCGTTTCCCGCCGACTTCTCCCTTGTCTTCGCCACGGCCCATGAGGCACCGCATGTCGGTGTCTTCTTTCAGCAGATCCGTTCCGCGTTGAAGCCTGCGGCGACATTGCTCCTTGTTGAACCGAAATATCATGTCTCCGAGAGCGATTTTGCTGCAATTGTTACGGACGCGGAATGGGCGGGGTTTGCTGCGCTGTCAAGGCCAATGATCCGAGGCAGCCGCTCCGCGCTGCTGGCAGTGAATGTAAAAGGGCAACGAGACTCGATTTAAGCGTTGCACACATACCCACACTTAAGTGCAAAGGCATTTTCGGAAGCGTCCGCGGTCAAGAGACTCCTCCCGTTGTGAGTGAAGTGAACTGAGGTCACCGGATGTTTGCAGCCCTGCCGCGATTTCCATTGACGATGATATGCACATTCGCGTAATGTGCCCGCGGGTGGAGTGATGATGCACCAACGCAAGCGGACTATCAGCCCGGCTGAATTCGTTAAGGACTTCTTCGCCGGTTTAACTGACGCGGAGTTGATCGAGAAGTATCGCCTCACTCCTTCTCAGTTGCGCCACGTCTTTCGGGCAATTCTCGACATGCGGCTGATCAGCCCGATGGACTTCGAGTCCTGGCAAATCTTTCACAACCTTTCGGTCCCGCTGAGAATTCGCCTTTACCCCCGCACCACACTGACTGTCCCGCCCCCGATCTATGAAGCCTCGACACCCAGCAATCGTGGTGTGATACTCAACTTCTCCGAGTACGGCATAGGCGTGAAGGGCCTCCACGCTACGCTCGACAGTCTCATGAACCTTGCGATTCCCACCAACTCCGCTCCTCGAGCCAGACCGATCACTATCCAGGCACGCTGCAAGTGGATCGCTGCTAAGACGGGGAACCAGGGACCTGCCAGCGGGTTCTATGTGGTAGTGGTGAACGAGACAAGCTGGGCTGCGGTGCGGCGTGCGTTAGAAGGGCTTGGTGCAGAGGCTGACACGTTGGGTCTTTATCGTTTCCGACAGTCCTCCTCGCCTTCAGACAGCTCTCTGTGAATGGTCTTGGATAATCAGTGGGGCCGGGGTCTCTGCCGGCCATTAGTTCGCCTCTTGCAAAGCATATTGCGTCGGTCAATACCTTACCTGACCTAGAATGCTTGGGGACAGGCTATCTACGGATCGATCTCGTAGGTGCTCTGGTCTCGTCACTCCGGCATGATCTTCACCACTGTCGCTTTGTCGGGGTTCAGGTATTTTTTCGCTACCTCATGAACTTGCTGAGCGGTGACCGCTGAGATCTTGCGCACGTACTCCGGATCGTAATCATGACCCAGGCCGTACAGGGTGTTGAGCCCGA
>JAIWNO010000100.1 GCA_020216785.1 Desulfomonile sp. | reverse complement strand
TCGAGCGCAACATCGCCCGACTTCGTGAAGTGGAAAATGTACTCATGAGCATCCGACAGGTACCGTCGGCTGTTGATGGGCTTGATGTGGCCGAGGTTGATCTGCGCCTGTTCCCCGAAGTCGTTGCCGTTCTCGGCCTGGTCCACCGCGATGGACTTGACCCAATGAATCGTGTTCTGGAGCACCAAATGGGAACGCAGTCGAAAAGCCGCTTCGATCGGCCCCCACGGATCGGAAGGCTTTCCGGCGATGTTCAGGAAGAGCGAGCCCTCAGACGACAGCACTCGCTTTACTCGGATAGCCCATTGTTCGAGCCACTCCAAGTACGCGGCCCGGTCGATGGAATCGTCGTAAACGCCATAGCCGATCCCGAGATTATACGGCGGTGACGTTACCACCACGTCGATGGTTTCAGGCCCCAACCGGTCCATACCCGCAAAACAGTCGCCCAGATGGAGTTCGATCGTTGCTGTGCCGCAGGTGAAGGTTCGTGTCTGCATAAAACAATCAATCGCGAAAACGACAAAAAGAGTGACCGGCCGGTGACCAATCCAAAAGAAGGCGCCGGCGGCAAAATATCTTACAACGAAGACGTTTCCATTTGCGCGGCTTTCTTCTCTACCTCGGCCTTCTGTTCCTCACGAAATCGGCGGAGCTTTTCCCTCAATGTCGGATCGAACGCTGCAAGAACCTCGACAGCGAGGATGCCGGCGTTCTTGGCGCCCGCGGCGCCGATCCCCATGGTTGCAACGGGCACACCGCCCGGCATTTGCACAGTCGCAAGGAGAGCGTCAAGCCCGTTGAGCGATGACGAATCAATGGGCACGCCGACAACCGGCACTACGGTATGCGCTGCGAGAAAACCTGCAAGATGCGCGGCCATGCCTGCTCCCGCGATGAGGAGCTTCCACCCTTCCCTTTCGGCTCTCTCAGCGATCGCGGCGACTCGATCGGGCGTACGGTGCGCGGACGCGACCGTCATATAGTAAGGAATCTCGAAGCGTTCGAGGATGTCGGCTGCTTTCTTCATCACGCCGACGTCCGAGTCGCTTCCCATAACAATGCCGATCTGAATTCCGGTCATGGGATCGTCCACCCGCCTCCCGTCCGATGTCGCACGGATTCATCGCTTGAGAGCCGACATCTATCACATGTTCCGGCAGGTGTCCAGATAAACGGAGATCGCGCGATCGTACGCGCTGGTAAGCTTAAATACTTTCTTTGCCAGAGCGAAGTTGGTCTGTTCCGAGACCGCGCCGCCGGAGGATTTCATCTCGTCGATGACCGCCGCATAGTCGGCAGGGTCCGTCACTACCGTAACGAAGCGGTAATTCTTCGAAGCGGCCCGCAGGAGCGTCGGTCCGCCGATATCGATATTTTCGATAGCCTCGGACAGGGAGCAATTCGGCGAGGCCACCGTCTTCTCGAATTCGTAGAGGTTTACGACCACCATGTCGATGGGCTCAATACCGTGGCGCCCCATGGCCGCAAGGTGCTCCGCGTTTGTCCGAATGCCGAGGATGCCGCCGTGAATCTTGGGATGCAGCGTTTTCACGCGCCCATCGAGCATTTCCGGGAACCCGGTGAAATCCGATACTTCGGTGATCTCGATCCCAGCCGCTGCTAGAACCTTCGCGGTGCCGCCAGTGGACAGAATGTGCACTCCAAAGTTCGCGAGCGCCCGGGCAAACTCCCGGATACCCGACTTGTCGGTGACGCTGATGAGTGCTCGTTGTATCTTCGGCATGGTTCCTCCCTATCAACGGAGCGATTCTTTTGGAATGCCTTTAAACTTATCCGAATTAATCAGTCTCATTTCTTCACCGGCTTTTTGACCTAGAGGCCCTTTCGGGTCGGCCTTCGTAACAAAATCGAGCTTTTTCATGGCTTCCGGAACATTGCCGAGCCTGGCATGGAGGATCCCCATTTGCAAATGAGCGGGCAGGAAGTCCGGGTCCTGATCGAGAGCTTTCTTGACGGACTGAATCGCTTCTCGATACTGTTTGGTTTTTTCCAAAATAATCCCCACTCTCAGAAGCGCATCCTTGAACGACGGGTCGATCTTCAGGACATTTCGGTAGTAGGCAAGCGCCTTGGCATAATCTTCTTTGGTCTCGTGACAGAACCCCAGGTTGAACATGGCATTGATGTTGTCGCTTTGAACCTGGAGCGCCCGTTCGTAGTTGTAAATGGCTTTGTCGATGTCCTTCTTGTGAAAGTGAGCGATGCCGAGATTGTACCACGCCTTATCGGGAGTGGAATATCCCGGGTCTTTCACACATTGCTCGAACTGAGAGATAGCCTCCTCAAACTTGCCCTTCACCAGGAAAATGGTACCAAGGTTGTTGCGGGCCTCGGTGAGCCTGGGATCCATCTTGAGGGTCTTCTCGTACTGCTCCTGGGCTTTGTCATAGTCGCCCTTTTGCTGGAATGCCAGCCCGAGAGCGTGTTGGATGTCCGCGTTGTCCGGAGAAAGTTTTTCGGCTTCGGTCAGTTCCTTAATGGCCTGAGGTGTCTTGCCTTCTCCGAGATACTTCACCCCGGTCTCATAGAATATAGCGGCCTTCTTCTTAAGCTCTTGTCCGGACGTGCCGCCCGACTGCGGAACGCAACCCACGCCTCCCATGAGGAGCGTGAGAAAGACTGTTGACACGATCATCATTGGTTGGAGGATGGAGCGGTTTTGCTTCGGACATCCCGGCCCTCGCCAATCGCGCCGGATCATGCCGTTCCTGGCTTCGACGATCTTCGTGCATCTCATGCCGTCACTTCTCCGAAGGAGATCGGGGTCGGCCGTCAGCAAGGGCTTTCAGATCGGTGCGCGGCCTCATCCATGGTACACCCGTCATTCCGGGGCCGTTACTTCTCGTATGAAGGCTTTGAGGAACGCATTCGGGTCTGTCGAGGAATCCCACCTTCGTAGAAACCGACACTCATCCGGGTGAATCGGTTCGAAACGCATTTTCTGCTCAGCGAATATTTCCATCCTTCCATCGGATGGTTCGCCGCGCACGCGCAGCCGTTCGATGAGTCGCGCCTCTGCCATTTCGTCCGTGCAGGTGCATTCGATGATGAAGAAACGCGCCCGCGCCTGTTCTGCTATCCGGCGCGCTTCGGCACGATCTTCACCGCGCATGAAAGAGGCATCGAGGATGACCGATTCCTGCCGCTCCAGTGCTGTCCTTGCCCGATCCAGCAGCACCTGGTAGGTCCGCCCCGTTGCATTGGTGCTATAGATCCCCACGCCGTACTTGTCAAGACGATGTTCAGTTGTTGGAATCCCATGAATTTCCTTGCGGATAACGTCGGACCTGAAAGTCACTGCTCCGAGCCGCTTTGCAAGCCGTACGGCAAGGAAGCTTTTTCCAGCGCCGGTAAGGCCGCACATTACCACCAGGGAGGGCGGCGGCGCCTGCTTGAGACTCGCAAGCGACAGTCTGAAGTAGTCCTCTGCGGTCCGGGCCGCAGCTTCTTTTTTGTCAACAGGCACCTCCGGTTCATCAAGGGCGAACCCCAGGACCTTGCCCCGGACAAACGCCCGGTAACTTTTATAAAATCCTAGCAAGTCGAGCACGTGCGGATCGTTTGCCGTTTCAGCATATCGTTTTGCCACCAGCACGGCATAAGCCGGAAAACCGTGAAAATCCAGGTCCATCAATAAGAACCCCAAGTCGGACGCAGTGTCGCCGAAACGGAATCGATCGTTGAATTCTATACAATCCACAAGAGAAATTCCGTTCATGACAATGACATGGTCGAGATGCAGGTCGCCGTGGCAATCCCGAATGAAGCCGCGCGCAACTCGCGTCTGAAACAGGCCCCGATTCGCTCTCATGAACTCGACAGAGCCATTCTGAATTGCCTCATAGGTTGCGCGGTTAATTGTCCGTCCAATGAATACTTCGGTCTGGTCAAAATTTTCCTTGACATTCTGGCGAATTACCTCGAACGAGCCGTGGACAGCGATTTGCGGCCCACTCGGCGACGCGGCATGAATTTGGGCAATTCGGTCGGCAATGCGATCGAGAATCTTGGGCGTGACGCGATCGTCTTCCAGCATCCGTGTGAGCGTGAATTCCTCAGGAATGCGCCGCATGAGCACCGCGGTCTCGATTTCTTCCCCCTGCCCCCCGAGATTGATTCCACGGGGGCCGTCGTAGATGCCTGCAACCCCGAGGTAGATCCCTTCGCTGAACCGAGAGTTCAGGCGCACTTCCTGCCCGCAGAAAAAGCGCCGTTTGTCCAGGGTCGTGAAGTCGAGGAAGCCGAAGTCCACAGGCTTCTTGACTTTGTAGACAAGGTCGCCTGCGACAAAGACCACGGAGATGTGCGTGTGGATGACTTGGACGGATTCCGGTCCATGAGGGTAAATGCGCGGGTTGGACAGTGCCCGTATGAGCCGATCCAGATCGCTCATGCGGCGGGGTCCCTTGCAGCAGCCAGCTGGCCGCATGCAGCTAGTATATCCCGCCCGCGGGACTCGCGCACGATCGCCATGAGCGACCGCGCGATAAGGACCTCCTGAAAACGGCGCACCCGGTCCGGCAGCGGCGATTCCAGCCCGTCAAGCCCTTCGGAATTGAGGGGGATCAGGTTGACCTTCGCGCGAATCGGGTTGAGCAGCTTCACGAGCAGCCGAGCGTCCGCGTCCGAATCGTTCAGATCTCGAACGAGCACATACTCGATGGTAATACGGGTGCCTCTGGGCAACGGATAGCGCTTGAGCGCGTCCAGGAGTATCGAAAGAGGATAGCGGCGGTTGATCGGCATGATCGCGTTCCGTTGCTCGTCGGTGACTGCATTGAGGCTTACGGCAAGCTTTACTTTTACTTCACGGCCCAGCGCGGCTATTTGGGGCACTAGTCCACTCGTGGAGACCGTGAGCCGCCGCCAGGAAATTCCCGGACCGTTGGGATGGGTGAGCACGCGTATGGCTCGCACCGTCTCGTCGAAATTTGCCAGCGGCTCGCCCATACCCATAAAGACGATGTTGGTTATGCGGCTCTCGGGCATGAGCCTCCGCGCGGCAAGAAGCTGCGACACGATCTCACCGGCCGTGAGATTGCGTACGAACCCTATCTTTCCCGTTCGGCAGATCCTGCATCCCATAGCGCATCCCACCTGTGTGGAGACGCACAACGTGTCGTGGTGGCCTTCGGGAATGAGCACACTTTCAATGAGATTACCGTCGCCCAGCCGAAAAAGAAACTTGCGCGTGCCGTCGTGCGAGCGCTCCACTCGCTCCAGGGCAGGAATGCCGATGAACGATTTCTCGGCGAGCTGCCGCCGAAATTCCTTCGACAGATTGGTCATTCCTTGAAACGAGTCGGCCAATCCCTGGTGGATCCACTTCATAACCTGGATGGACCGGTACCGCTCTTTGCCGAGCCCGAGCATGAACTGCTCCAGCTCTCCATGAGTCATGCCGGTAAGGTCCTGGGGACTGCTGTCGACACCCGCCATTGACGAAGGTCTCGCTATCGAAATATGGACGTAAACGTCGCTGCTAGCAGATTTCGATCTGGCTGAAAAAATAGTTGATTTCGAAATTGGCGCTCTCTTCGGAATCCGACCCGTGGACGATGTTGTTTTGCTTGCTCGATGCCCAGCGGGCGCGAATCGTGCCCGGCGCCGCTTCTGCCGGGTCCGTCGCGCCCATAATTTCACGATTGCGAGCGATGACGTTGTCTCCCTCAAGGACCATAAGAACGACCGGGCCGGAAATCATGAACTCGACCAGCTCTCCGAAAAACGGCCGCTCCTTGTGCACATAATAGAAGCCCTCGGCTTCCCGACGCGTGAGCTGCTTCATTTTTATCGCGGCTATTCTGATACCCGCACTTTCGAATACCCTGATCACTTCTCCAATAAGCCGGGAGGCAACGCCGTCCGGCTTTATGATAGACAATGTCCTCTGCATATTGGATTCTCCTCCGCCTGATTTGTTCGGAAATGAATGTGGAACCGAATGCCGAGAGAAACATGTATATAACAGAAAAGCCGGCGGCTGACAAATCCGCTCACGCTTCGCGTGGGAATGGCGTTGAGTTTCGGGCCGGAATAAGCTATAGCTCCGATCGAATCCTCAAGAATGCGAGGCCAGTATGAGACGTGCTCTGACAGTCCCGATGCTGGGCATGCTTGTGTCGATCCTTGCTGCCGGCAACGCTCTTTCTGCGCAGGGGGAGATCAAACTCCCTCGACCTGCGCTTCAGGGCAAGATGTCCGTAGAGCAAGCCATAACGGGACGGAAGTCCTCAAGAGATTTCAAGGCAGCACCTCTGTCTTTGGGAGAGGTAGGGCAGCTCCTATGGGCCGCAAATGGGATGATTCCTGCGGATGCGGTCACCGGCGCCACACGCAAGGTCATGCCTTCGGCGGGCGGCCTGTATCCGCTTGAGGTCTTCATCCTCACCGGGAACAACACAGTGGAGAACGTCCCCGCGGGCGTGTACCAGTACAACCCGAACGCCCACTCGCTCAAAGAGGTCGCGACAGGCGACAAGCGCACGCTCCTTGCTCACGCGGCATTGGGACAGATGTGGCTCGCCCGCGCGCCGGCAGTGGTAGTCATCGGCGCGGTATTTGCCCGCACCACCGCGAAGTATGGGAACCGTGGAGTAAACTATGTCTTCATGGAAGCCGGGAATTCGGACCAGAACCTCTGTCTGCAGGCTGAGGCGCTGGGCTTGCGAACGGGGACGGTAGGCGCATTCAACGACGCGCAGGTTGCCGGAGCGATCCAGATGCCTGGTGATACCGCTCCGCTGCTCGTCATCGGAGTCGGGAAATAGTCTGTTCAGGAAATAAGGTTCCTACCGAGATTCCTCCTTTGGATCACGGAACAGACGCGTGATCACCACGAACCATGGAGTTTGACGCCCCGGCAGTCGTCTTTATCCTTGACAGAGCGGGCCGGTCTGGATTATGTTCGGCAAAATATTCGTCTTTTCCCCTTCGTAGACACTAGACAATAGATTAAGGAGGCAGTGGATGGACTGGGTGGTTTATGTTGCCCTCGGGTGTGGGCTGCTGGGTGTGGCCTACAGTCTGATAACAGCGGGCTGGGTGTTTAAGCAGGACGCAGGCACCAAGGAAATGCAGGACATCTCCTCGGCGGTTGCTGAAGGCGCTATGGCGTACCTTACCCGCCAGTACAAGGTGGTGGCCATCATCGCGATTCTCCTGTTCATCGTGATGTGGATTGCTTTCAAGAGCTATGTGCCGCCGCTCGGATTCGCCATCGGTCTGGTCGGCTCGGCCCTTGCCGGCTTCCTGGGCATGAAGGTTGCGGTGAATTCCAATGTCCGTGTGGCTGCTGCAGCCTCGAAGAGCTTGCCTGACGCGATGAACGTCGCGTTCAGGGGCGGGTCGGTGACCGGCATCGTGGTGACAGGACTGGCCCTCCTGGGCGTGGCCGGATTCTTCCTCATCGCGAGGGCGGCCAATCCCGATCCCAAAGCCATTTTTTCCGCGTTGGTTGCCCTCGGCTTCGGAAGCTCCCTTATGAGCGTCTTCGCCCGTGTGGGCGGCGGCATTTATACCAAGGCAGCGGACGTGGGCGCCGACCTCGTGGGCAAGGTCGAGGCTGATCTGCCGGAAGACGATCCCCGCAACGCGGGTGTTATCGCCGACAATGTCGGGGACAACGTGGGTGACTGCGCCGGTATGGCCGCGGACCTTTATGAGACCTATACCGTGACCATCGTAGCAGCGATGCTCCTTGCCAAGACGATTTACGGTATGGCCTCGACGGCGTTTTTCCTGCCGCTTTTTATCGGAGGTGTGGCGATCATTGCCTCCATCATCGGGACCTTCTTTGTTCGGTTGAGCAGGACTAAAGCCGAGAAAGACCTCTACATTATGGGGGCCCTCTACCGCGGGCTTGCGGTTTCAGGAATCCTTGCGGCGATCTTCTTCTATATCGTTGCGCGCTGGCTCCCGGTGGGTGCGCCTGAGACGGGGATGGCCTTCATTATCAGCCCGTTGCGGATTTTCGTGATGGCGTTAGTGGGTCTGGCGCTCACTGGTCTTATCGTCATCATCACGGAATACTTCACAGGAATGTACGGCCCGGTGAAGTACGTGGCCAATGCGAGCACCACCGGACATGGGACCAATATCATCGCGGGCCTTGCCATTGGCATGATGTCGACCGTGCTCCCCATTCTCGTGATCGGCCTCGCGGTCCTCGTTTCGTATTGGCTTGGGGGCGGCTTTTCAGGAAGTCCGAACACCGGCCTCTTCGGCATTGCCGTTACCGTTGTGTCTATGCTCTCTATGACCGGTATGGTCGTGGCGATCGACTCGTACGGTCCCATCACCGACAATGCCGGCGGTATCGCAGAGATGGCGAATCTGTCTGAAGAAGTCCGCAACCGTACGGACCCGCTCGATGCGGTGGGTAACACCACAAAGGCGGTCACCAAAGGTTACGCAATCGGTTCCGCGGCCCTGGCGGCCCTGGTTCTGTTCGCCGAATATACGCGGGCTCTCGAGGAAGTCGGCAAGAGCGTGTCGTTCACCCTGGACAACCCCAAGGTGCTCTTCGGGTTGTTGATCGGCGGAATTATCCCGTATTTCTTCGGCGCCCTGACCATGTTGGCGGTCGGCAAGGCCGCGGGTTCCATCGTCGACGAAGTGCGGCGCCAATTCCGTGAAATTAAGGGCCTCAAGGAAGGCGTTCCGGGTGTGAGAGCCGAATATGCCCGCTGCGTGGACCTGGTCACAGCCGCGGCCCAGAAGCAGATGATCCTTCCTTCGCTACTCCCGGTGCTTATCCCGCTGATCGTTGCCCTCATTCCGGGTCTTGGCAAGGAAGCCCTTGGCGGCATCCTGATCGGCAGCATTGTGGTCGGCCTGTTCCTTGCTATCGCGATGACCTCCGGCGGCGCGACCTGGGACAACGCCAAGAAGTACATCGAAGACGGCAACCTCGGCGGCAAGGGTAGTGAAGCCCACAAAGCGGCCGTCACCGGCGACACCGTCGGCGACCCGTACAAGGATACGGCCGGCCCGGCGCTCAACCCGGTCATCAAGGTCGTGAACATGGTGGCGCTGCTGCTGGTGCCCTGGGTGGCCTAATCACGATCAATGGACTGATTCCTCAGACCTGACATCGGGTAAAGTGAAGCCCTCACTCTTCATGGGTGGGGGTTTTCTTATGTACTCGCCGGTCGGTGACGGTGGCCGGACGATTTCCGGCAAAGAGACCGACCCTGCAAAAGAAATTACTCCTCTCACTGAAAAACCGACGGTTGCATCGTGCCGTTGGTTTTTCTTGACATTTCTGTCATGTTCATCCAATGTTTCCATCATTTGATGGAAAATTCGGCTGGAACCCTCTATGCCTACTCCGCTTGAAAAGGCACGCAAAGATCCTGACTCCATGAAAGCCAGGATCCTCGCCAAAGCGCGTCAAGTGTTCGGTCAGTACGGCTATCACGGCGCCACTACCCGAATGATCGCCGATGAAGTCGGCATCGATATCTCCACGCTCTATTACCATTGGGGTGAGAAACGCGACCTCTATGAGGCTGTGATCCTTGACGTTAATGAGGACCTGCGAATCAAACTCGCAGAGGTGGAAGACATAGTCCACGGACGCCCCATGGCAGAGCGATTGGACATCTCCCTCGACATCATGACCGACTACCTCTTCGAGCGGCCGGAAATCTCCAATCTTGTCCTTTTCCGCTACTTCGGCAAAACGCGCGACGAAGCGATTATGGACTTATCACTGCCGGAGTTTGTCTCCGACATCGCGTGCGCCTCAGGCCTTGTGCCGACACGAAAAAACGTGCCCAACCACATCAAGATGCGGGTGGTGGCCATGATGAACCTCATGCACAGCTTCGTTTCCGGCGAAGATTTCTTTCGATCCTTGTTCGGGATCGAACGGGACGAATACCTAGCCCTGGTGAAACAAACGCTCAAGTTCATTCTTATCCCGGCCTTTGCAACAGACGGCCGAAACGGAGGAACTCGATGCCCCTGAATC
>JAIWNO010000099.1 GCA_020216785.1 Desulfomonile sp. | reverse complement strand
TTAACAGTATCGGGAAGAAGATCGGGCCCACCACCAAAGAGTACGGCTGGAAAGACGTCGTCCTTTACGCCCTCGGTGTGGGCGCCGGCTTCGATGAACTTGACTACTGCTACGAGACTCGCCTCAAGGTCTTGCCCAGCTTTTCGATCGCGGCGATATTCGAGTTTCTCGCCGAGATCGGGCTCACCGCGGAAGTCAACCTTGCCGGCGTGCTCCACGGAGAGCAGGATCTTATCTTCCACAACCCTATTCCGCCCGAAGGCAAGCTCATAACGGAAGGCAGGATTGCCAACATCTACGACAAGGGAAAGGACAAGGGCGCGCTCATCGTAGGCGAAGGGGTGACATACCATTCAAACGGCCAGAAGCTGTTCACGAGTATCACCACCGTCTTCGGAAGACTTGACGGCGGCTTTGGAGGGCCGGACTCGCCAAAAGAACCGGTGGAGTTTCCTGACCGACCACCCGACTATGAGGAGGATGCTCGACCGACAGCGGATCAGCCGCTTCTCTACCGGCTGAGCGGCGACATTTTTGCGCTCCACGTGGACCCTGATTTCGCTCGGGCCAGCGGCTTCGAAAAACCAATCATGCACGGGCTGTGCACCCACGGATACGCGTGCCGCGCCGTGATCAAGCATCTTTTCCCCGGTGAGCCCGAACGGATGACCCGCTTTAGGAACCGCTTTTCCAAGCCCCTCTATCCCGGTGTGCCCATTCGAACACAGATCTGGAAGATCGAGGAAGGTCTCGCGCTCTTCAGGACCATCAATGCAGAGACCGGCGAAGTGGCCATCGATCGCGGCATCGTGGAATGGATAAGCCGCGAGGAATTTCAGCAGCGGCAGTCCGGTGGCTGGGTCCGCTTTGACGACCGGGTCGCCGTCGTCACCGGAGCAGGCGCGGGCCTTGGCCGAACATATGCGCTCGAACTGGCAAGACGTGGGGCGAAGGTAGTCGTAAATGACTTGGGCGGAGCGCGTGACGGCTCGGGTGGTTCTACCGGCCCAGCCGACAAAGTCGTGGAAGAGATCCGCACGATGGGCGGAGAAGCCGTAGCGAGCTACGATTCCGTCGCCACAGCCGAAGGCGGCGAGGCAATAATCAACAAGGCCATTGAGTCATTCGGACGAGTGGACATCGTGATCAACAACGCGGGCATACTCCGGGACAAGACCTTGCTCAAAATGGAGCCGTCCGAGTGGGAGTCTGTAATGTCCGTTCACTTGGACGGCGCCTACAACGTAACCCGGCCGGCATTCCTTAAAATGCGCGAGCAAGGGTACGGACGGATTGTGGTCACATCGTCATCGGCGGGTCTTTACGGCAACTTCGGCCAGAGCAACTACTCCGCAGCCAAGATGGCCCTCGTCGGGTTCATGAACTCCCTCAAGCTCGAAGGAGAGAAATACAACATCAAGGTGAACACCATTGCGCCGATCGCAGCGACGCGACTCACAGAAGATGTCCTTCCGCCGGACCTCTTCGATAAACTCAAACCGGAATTCGTCACTCCGTTGGTGATTTACCTGTGCTCGGAACAATGTCCGGTCACCGGAAGGATCTACAACGCGGGTGCGGGGTATTTCAGCCGAGCCGAAGTAGTAACCGGCCGGGCAGTGACAGTGGGCGACCGGCAGCAAGTACCCGCCGTGGAAGAAGTGGCACGGAACATGAAGCGCATCAAATCTCTTGAGGCAGCGACCGGATCTCACGATGCGACCACTGCACTCGCCGACATGATGGCCGCTCTCTCAGCCCCGGCAAGCGCCCCGCAGGAAGCCGAGCCCGCTCCGAAGCTTACCGTGGCCGGGATCTTTGATGGGATCACCGGGGCGTTTCGCTCAGACAAGGCAGCGGGCGTAGATGTAGTGTTCCAGTTCAAGATTTCCGGGCCCACAGGAGGCGATTGGTACGTGACAATCAAAGACGGAGCGTGCACGTGCGTCAAGGGTGCCCACGAGAAGCCTACGACGACCATTCTCATGGGGGACGCGGATTTCGTGGCCATGATCTCGGGCAAACTCAACGCTATGAAGGCATACACCTCGGGCAAGCTGAAGATCGAGGGCGACCTCATGAAGTCTCAGCTCATCGAGAAGCTGTTCAAGTTCTAACGGCGAGAAGGGACGCAACCATGATCGGTATTGTTTCTTACGGCGGGTATATCCCGAGGCTGCGGCTCGACCGCATGAGCATATTTCAAAACATGGGTTGGTTCGCTCCGGCTATTGTGATGGTGGCGCAGGGTGAACGCTCCTTCTGCAACTGGGATGAGGACAGCGTGACCATGGCGGTCTCGGCTGCGAGGGATTGTTTAAAGGGCTTTGAAAAACAAGCTGTTGACGCGCTTTTTCTTTGCTCGACTACGCTGCCGTTTCAGGACCGGCTGAACGCGGGCATTGTCAAGAGCGCGCTCAACCTTAGGGATGACATGCTTGCCCAGGACGTGACCTCGTGCCTCAAAGCCGGCACCACGGGTCTTATCACCGCGCTCAATTCTGTCCGCAGCGGTGAAGTCCATAAAGCGCTCGTGGTGGGAACCGACAAGCGAGAGACCCGGACCGCCGGGTTCTATGAGATGTGGCTCGGGGACGGCGCAGCCGCGGTTCTTGTTGGAGACACGGATGTAATCGCTGAATACAAGGGTTCGTATTCGGTGGCCCATGATTTCGTGGACCATTACCGAGGAGAAGGGCTTCGCTACGACTACACGTGGGAAGAGCGGTGGGTCCGGGACGAAGGATACGCAAAAATCGTTCCTGAAGCGGTGAATGGACTGTTCAACAAACTGTCCATTTCCATGGACGACGTGGACAAATTTGTTTTTCCCTGTCTCTTCAAGGCTGAACAGCGCAAGATCGCGGCCGGCCTGGGCGCCGGCCCGGAAAAGATCGCGGACAACCTGCACGAAGTGTGCGGCGAAACCGGCGCGGCTCATGCGCTGGTGATGCTGGTCCAGGCACTGGAGCAAGCCTCGCCGGGCGATCGGATTCTCGTGGCAGGGTTCGGGCAGGGCTGTGATGCACTTTACTTTCAAGTTACCGATAATATAACGCAACTACCATCGCGCACCGGAATCACAGGCGCTCTTGCCGACAAGAGGCCGACGACAAACTACCTCAAGTTCCTGAAATTCCGAGACCTTATTTCCACTGAGATGGGTATCCGCGCGGAAATCCCCACCCAGACTGCGATGTCGGTCCTTTGGCGCAAGAGGAAAATGATTCTCGGTATGGTGGGCGGGAAATGCACTAAGTGCGGGACGCCGCAGTTCCCGAAACTGGATGTCTGCGTCAACCCCGCCTGCAAGGCCGTTCATACGCAAGAAGACTACGAGTTTGCAGACATCCCCGCGACTGTGAAGAGCTTTACGGGTGACCTCCTGGCAGTTTCGGTGGATCCTCCCGCTATCTACGGTATGGTGCAATTCGAGGGTGGCGGACGATTCATGGCTGACTTCACTGACTGCGAGTTGGCCGACGTCAAGGTGGGCCAGCCGGTGACCCTATCGTTCCGCAGGCGGTACGTCGATAAAACTCGTGGATTCACGGGCTATTTCTGGAAGGCTGTGCCCTTGCCGATGGCGGAAGCGCCACAAGAGCCGGAAAGGGTTGCGGAAATACGCTTTGACCGAAGAGTTGCCGTGGTCACGGGTGCGGGCGCCGGCTTAGGCCGTGCGTACGCGCTGGAGTTGGCTAAGCGGGGAGCAAAAGTGGTCGTGAATGACTTCGGCGGCGCACGGGATGGCTCCGGCGGATCTGCGGGTCCAGCGGACCACGTGGTTGCAGAAATCAAGGCCCTTGGCGGAGAAGCTGTGCCGAGCTATGAATCGGTTGCCACGCCGGAGGGCGGTCAAGCCATTATTGACAAGGCAATCGAAGCATTCGGCCGCGTGGACATCCTCATCAATAACGCGGGCATCCTGCGCGACCGAACATTTGCCAAGATGGAGCCTGCCGAATGGGCCGCAGTGCGGTCTGTGCATCTGGACGGCGCCTATTATGTCACCAAACCGGCGTTTCAGAAGATGCGGGAACAGGGCTATGGCCGCATTGTCATGACAACCTCAGCGGCGGGCCTATACGGAAACTTCGGCCAGACCAACTACTCAGCAGCCAAGATGGGCCTCGTCGGCCTGATGAACACGCTAAAGCTTGAAGGCGAAAAGTATAACATCCTTGTCAACACCGTAGCGCCTATCGCGGCCACTCGCCTCACGGAGGACATTCTGCCGCCCGACCTCAAGGAAAAGCTCAAACCTGAATTCGTCACCCCCATTGTGCTGTATCTCTGTTCAGATCAGTGCGAAGGGACAGGCCAGATCTTCAACGCCGGCATGGGATGCTTCAACCGCGCGGCGATCGTTACCGGGCCCGGAACAGTAATCGGAGAGGGTGTAACGCCGCCCACTCCCGAACAGATTCATCAGCATTGGGACGCAATCAACAATTTGGATTCCGCAGTGGAGCTGTACAATGCCGCCGCCTCGATCGGCGAAGCACTCAAAGCGCTCTCTCCTCAAACAAAAGAGGACAAGCCGGCTGGAGGCGCACTCTCGGTCAAAACGATCTTCGATCGCATGCCCGAATCGTTCCAGGCCGACAAGGCCGCGGGCGTAGATGTGGTCTTCCAGTATAAGATCACCGGCCCCGGCGGTGGGGATTGGTATGCGGCCATTAAGAACGGGGCATTGGAAATTAAGGAAGGAAAGCATGACAAGCCGACCACGACCATAATCATGTCCGACGAGGATTTTATCGCTCTCGTCAGCGGCAAGCTCAACGCGATGAAGGCATTCACGTCCGGAAAGCTTAAGGTGGAAGGCGACATCATGAAATCCCAGCTCATCGAGAAGCTTTTCAAGTTTTGATGTCTGTGTGCCGACCGGCACTCAGGCATGGACCGTGCTTCGGAAGTCAACGCATAACGGCCCTCAGGAGGGTTGACAGATGGCAACAGGCATCAGAGATAAGGTCGCTATCATCGGCATGGGTTGTACCCGTTTCGGCGAGCGCTGGGACGTGGGCGGCGAAGAGCTTATGGTGGAAGCGTTCACCGAGTGCCTTGCGGATGCACAGATCGACCCGAGCGACATTCAGGCTGCGTGGCTTTCCACCTGTCTGGAAGAGGTCGGCGTGGGCAAGAGCGCTATTCCGCTTGCGGTTACCCTGCGATTGCCTCTCATCCCGGTGACGCGGGTGGAGAACTACTGCGCCAGCGGAACCGAAGCCTTCCGCGGAGCGGTGTATGCAGTGGCTTCAGGAGCGTACGACTTCGCTCTGGCCATGGGCGTGGAAAAACTCAAGGACACCGGGTACGGCGGCTTGCCGAACCCCGGCTCGAACTTCGGTACGCTGAGTTGGCTTTGGTGGCCGAACGTGACCGCGCCGGGAGCGTTCGCTCAACTTGCTACCGCATACGCGGCCAAGTACAAGATCTCTGAGGACGAACTCAAACGAGCCATGGCCCATGTGTCCGTCAAGAGTCATGCCAACGGCGCGCTGAATCCGAAGGCCCATCTACGCAAGCCGGTTACTGAGAGCCAAGTCCTTAACGCTCCGATAATTGCCTATCCTCTCGGTCTCTTCGACTGCTGCGGTGTAAGCGACGGAGCGGCCTGCGCGATCGTGACGACGGTCGAAAAAGCCAAACAGCTCGGCAAAAAGGATTTCGTTACGGTCAAAGCGCTCCAGCTGGCCCTTAGTGCGGGCGAGGAAGTGGGCTTCAACAGCTGGGACAGCGACCACTTTCTCACGACGGCTCAGGCAAGCACACGAGCCTACAAAGAAGCCGGCATCACGGACCCGCGCAAAGAAATAAGCATGATGGAACTCCATGACTGCTTTTCTATCACCGAACTCGTCACATACGAAGACCTGCATATCTCCGAGCGGGGCAACGCGTGGCGCGATGTGTTGGACGGCTTTTACGATCTCAGAGGTGGTGGTATCCCCGCTCAGGTGGACGGCGGCCTTAAATGCTTCGGGCATCCGGTCGGCGCATCGGGGCTGAGGATGTTGTACGAAATGTACTTGCAACTTCATGGCCGTGCAGGCGACCGACAGATCGAAAACCCTAAGTATGGCCTCACGCATAACCTGGGCGGTTTTCCATTCCAAAACGTGTGCAGCATAGCCGTGATCGGCAAGTACCAGTGAGCGCACATCGTTGAGGAGCGCCGATCGGAAAAGATTAGACCCAATCAACTCTTGACCGGCTGGGGGGCGTCGTTTATGCTACACCCCAGCCGACTCACTTAACAAATGCGCTATTGGGGGGCTCATCGTCGCTCTCCTGTACCATGTAAAGCGGGGGGTGCACATGCGGCGAGACGCCATATGCGCTGGAAGGTGCTGTCCCCAAAGCAAGCCCCTCAAATGAAAGCCAGGGCACGCGATGGAAATCATACCATATACTGAAGCTCACAGGATTTTCAGAGAGTCGGTCCGGAAGTTCTTCGAAAAGGAAGTCATTCCTCACGTCGACGAATGGGAAGAGGCAGGGATCGTCCCCCGGTCGATCTGGAAGAAAATGGGCGACAATGGGTTCCTCTGCATGGACGTCCCTGAAGAATACGGTGGATTGGGCGCCGATTTCCTTTACTCGGTCATCCTTACGGAAGAGCTTGTCCGCACCAACCACACAGGGCTCGCCGCGCCGCTTCACTCGAACGTGGTAGTCCCATATATTACCTCGTTCGGGTCCAACGAGCTGAAGCACCGGTATCTTCCCGGATGCGTGTCGGGCGACATTATCACAGCGATAGCCATGACCGAGCCAAACGCGGGCAGCGATCTGGCAGGAATGCGTACCACAGCGGTGGAGGACGGCGACCACGTGGTGATCAACGGGCAAAAGACCTTTATCAGTAACGGAATCCTTTGCGACCTGCTCGTGCTCGCAGCACGCGACCCTAAGGAATCCAACCCGTATCAAGCCATAGACCTGTACGTGGTCGAAGCCGGCACACCCGGCTTCGAGAAAGGACGGAAGCTCAAAAAAATCGGCTGGCACAGCCAGGATACTGCTGAACTTTTCTTCAACGATTGCCGCGTCCCCAAGGCCAACCGCCTCGGACAAAAGGGGAGCGGTTTCCTCATGCTGATGAACAATCTCCAACAGGAACGCCTCATGTGTGCGATCGGCGCGGTACCGGCCATGGAGCTTATCCTCGAGATGACCATTGCCTACTGCAAGGAACGCCAAGCCTTCGGGCGCCCTCTTTCCAAATTCCAGCACATTCAGTTCCAGCTTGTGGAAATGGCCACAGAAGTGAAGCTGGCGCGTACCTTTGTCGACAAGCTTATTGTGGATCACATGGAAGGCAGGAATATCGTCGTGGAAGTTTCCATGGCCAAGTACTGGACCACGGAGACAGCCTGGCGAGTGGCGGATAGGTGCCTGCAACTGCACGGCGGATACGGATACTGCGAAGAGTATCCGATCGCGCGAGCGTGGAGAGATCTGCGGGTTACGCAAATTTTTGCCGGCACCAACGAGATCATGAAAGGGATCGCAGCGAAGTTCATGGGCTTGTAATAGCGGCAGCGGACAAGGTCGACAAGAAGCTGCTGAGGCAGTTTCGGATTTTCCGGGATTTCATTTCACAAACAGACCTGTCGAACCAACGGAGGGGGTTATGATCTACGACGAGAAACCTTGGCTCAAGTTCTATGATTCGGGTGTCGCGGCCGAAGTGGAGATCCCCTCGATCTCTTTCGTGGATCGTTTTAACGAGGTGGCTGTGGAATTTCGCCGCCGGCCTGCCCTGCACTTCCTAGGTATCACCATGACATACGAGGAGTTGAATACGCACGCGAATCGTTTCGCAAACTTCCTCCTGCGGTGTGGATGTGGTCCGGGCGACGTGGTCGGGATCCACCTTCCCAACCTCCCTCAGTATCTGATCGCACAAATTGGCGCGCTAAAAGCAGGCTGTGCAACCTCAGGGGTCTCGCCGCTCCTGACTCCGCGTGAGCTTACGTATCAGCTCAATGATTGCAAGGTCAAAGCCTTGGTAACCCTCGACGCCACATTCGAGCATCGCCTTGCGGGTATATTCGGTGACCTGCCGGATATAAAGCTCGTGGTCGCAACGGGAGCACTGGATTTCCTCCCCGGGTACAAGCGAGTGCTCGGCCGGCTGCTCAAAAAAGTCCCCACGGGAAAGGTGGGCCCAGTCACCGGGAAACAAGTCACAACATTTCGGGAAGTGCTTTCCAGGTATCCTGCCGATGACCCCGCCATCAAGGTTGCTGCGGATGACAACTGCCTCATTCAGTACACCGGGGGCACCACCGGCTTGCCAAAGGGAACCGTTATAACGCACCGCAACGTGATCGCGACCAGCGTCCATACGAGTGAATGGGCACGGCCGAATACGGGCCACGAAGTCTTCTTGTCCGGCTTTCCGTTCTTTCATCTTGCCGGGTTGGCCATGGGACTTTGCGCGATGTATTGCGCGAGCGCCCAAGTGCTCATCCCCAACCCACGGGATACCAAGGGCATGGTCAAGGAGATCGCCCGTTATCGTCCTACCATACTGGTAAACGTGCCGTCCCTTTACTTGATGCTCCTCGAAGAACCGGGTTTTCAAAAACTTGACTTCTCTCGGTTGGGCTACTGCCTTTCCGGTGCATCACCCTTCGCTGTCGAGTCAATCCGCGCGCTGGAGGCAGTGGTAGGCGAAGGCAAGCTGCTCGAAGTCTACGGCATGACCGAGTCAACCGCGTTGATCACTATGAACCCTCGGTGGGGCCAGAAGAAGATCGGCACCGTGGGTATGCCCCTTCCGAACACGAGGGTTCGAATCGTTGACCTTGAAACCCGGTCCACGCCTCTGCCTTTGGGTGAGCCGGGCGAGCTGATCGTTTCAGGTCCGCAAATCATGAAAGAGTACTTCAACAAACCCGACGAAACCGCCAATTCGATGCGGAAGCATGACGGCGGGATTTGGTTCCACACCGGCGACGTGGCCAAAATGGACGAGGAAGGTTACATTACCATCGTGGACCGAGCCAAAGACATGCTCAGCGTCAGCGGCTTCAAGGTGTTCTCCCGTGAACTGGAGGAAAAACTTTACGAACACCCGGCCATCGAATTCTGTGCAATTGTCGGGGTCCCGAATCCCAAGCGTCCCGGCAGCGATATCGTTCGACTTGTTTACCAGCCAAGTCAGTCGTACAAGAGCCAAGATCCGGAACAAACGAAAAAAGAGATACTGGAATTTGCCCGTAAGAATTTTGCACCATACAAGGTGCCGAAAATAATAGACAGCGTCGACGCTATCCCGCTCACGGCAGTCGGAAAGGTGGACAAGAAGGCTCTCAGGTAGCGTCCACTCTCATGCAGAAGAGGAGCTTCGTGAGTGTACGATCAGGGCGTTCCCTGCATTTCACGAAGACCCCTCGAAGAAAACAGCTCTAGCGAAAGTTCCTACCGCCACCACCGCCGGGACCGCGACGGGGGGGGCGGGTATCCTTTTTCGCCTTGGCTTCGTTAACCCGCAGGCTGCGACCGAAGAAATCCTTGCTGTTAAGCTCGTCAATGGCGCGCATAGCTTGATCGCGGTCCGGCATTTCCACGAAGCCGAATCCGCGGGAGCGACCGGTAATCCTGTCGATGATGATTTTAGCCGAGTCGACTCTGCCGTATCCCTCGAACAGCTCCTGAAGTTGCTCCTCATTGACATCGAAAGACAGGTTGCCGACGTAAATGCTGATAGCCATATCGTGCCGCTCCTTTCGGAAAACACACCCCAGACGCTGCTCAGGGTGCTGTGATACACCTGGTTTGTACTGCCGAGGAGGGAGTTAAAGGCGGGTATGACTTCGGAACGCCGCTCGCCACGGGTGGTCGTCCTTGTCATTTGTCATCTCTTGCATCGCACCCGTGGTCCGAATCGGCCTGCAGGGGAAATACAAGTGGGATCTTGTTTGTCCTATACAGAAGCGAACCAACCTTGTCAAGCAGGATCCTGCATACGCACCGGTTGCCG
>JAIWNO010000098.1 GCA_020216785.1 Desulfomonile sp. | reverse complement strand
AATCGGCCAAAATGGACTACCCTGTCGTCTCGCGAGGTGGACAAACGAGGCCATCTCCCAGCTGATGACCGGTGAAAGAGCATGAACATAGCATTCCATAAGATGCATGGCACCCTCAACGATTTCGTAGTCTTTTACGATCCTAAGGGCAGTGCCGGTCTCACGCCGCGACAGGTGGCCGCGATTTGCCATCGTCGGGCAGGCGTCGGAGCGGACGGCGTGATCGTAGTGAGACCCTCCGCTGTCGCGGATTTCTTCATGGACTATATCAACGCTGACGGGTCGCTCGCCGAAATGTGCGGTAATGGGATTCGTTGCCTGGCCAAGTACGTGTACGACACCGGCCTTACCGAGAAAACCAAGCTTCCTGTGGAAACCCGGGCTGGTGTCAAAATCGTGGAATTGATTACCGGAGAGGACGGCTTGGTGGACCGCGTGCGGGTAGATATGGGTGAGCCGATCTTTGACCCTGGGTCGATACCGGTCACGATCCAGACTGACGGGAGCCCGATTTCCAACTACCCAGTGGAAGCAGGGGGACGAGTATTCCATGCGACGATTCTCTCCATGGGAAACCCCCACTGCGTGATCTTCGAAGATGGAAACATCGAGGACCTCCCGCGAATCTACGGCCCTGTGATCGAGACTCACACGATCTTTCCCAAGAAGACCAACGTCGAGTTCGTTAGCGTCCTCGCCAGAGACCGAATCGCGATGCGCGTGTGGGAGCGCGGGAGCGGAGAGACCTACGCTTGTGGGACAGGTGCGTGCGCGAGCGCGGTGGCGGCGCGTATTCGAGGAGCCGTGGATGAGGAATGTGTGGTAGAACTGCTGGGAGGCGATTTGGAAATAGAATGGAAAGGCTTTAATTTACCAGTTATTATGACTGGAATTGCGACAAAAATATATGAAGGAAAAATAACTATATGATTCTACATATCAAAACATCTTGACATTTGGCCTGTCCTCCTCTAAGGTCCTTCCACAGCATGTGGCCCTGCGTCGCTCCCGCGGTGAATCTGTTTTCGCGCCGCCCTCTAAGGTTGGACGAACACATTTCAGGAGAGCCTCTCGTATGAACGTAGCCAAATCCAGAGCAGGATTCACCATCGTTGAGATGATCATTGCGATGAGCATCATTTGCGTTCTCATCGCAATCTATTATTTCATGATCGATTCGTACAAAGACCGCCGCATGAGCGAACTCGCTGCAAAGGTCCTCATGCAGGCCCAGCGGGCTGAAGAGGACTACTTCAAGAAAGAGCATCGCTACTTCGATGCGGAGGTCTCAGGGAGCGGCGGTGAAACGTTCCTCACCACTCCGGGGGGAATACGGACCACGGTCCGGGTACCGTCCAATGTGATCCTGAGCCTGAAAACGCGAGGCAGCGACAATTTTGTCGGTTTTGCCTTTTACACGGGCAGCAAGGTGATCCACCGGTACGATTCCAAGACGGGCAAGATCACTACGGCGAGCAGAACACAGGACGAAACGGGATAACGAATCGCCCAAAGGCGAAGTACCATGAAAGGTGAGCTGGCGGCAGCCTTCAGACGCAATGAGATCTACGTGGTGGCCACGGTCATCGCCGTGGTCTTTGTCGCGGCCATGGCAATGGTGGGTTGGCTCCTTAAGAGTTCCATCAGCGCTGTAGCCTACGAGGCACTCTCGCGAGACGATCTTAAGAACGTCTTCGCCACCGCGTACCTTCGGCACCGGGAGGACGACGGCAAACCCTACCTCAAGGTGGAACTCCACAACGGCACACTTTGGTGGATCCGGAAAATCACCTTTGAATTCGAGGACGACTCGTACACGGTAAGCGACCCCCATGCATTCCGGCCGCTCCACTCGGGCGCCGTGCGCTGCCCGCTGCGGAAGGACCCCGGCTCCTCAGACACGAGAGAATACAACCTCACAATTGCAGAGGCTTTCGGCTATCCCCCCGCTTCGGTCCAATGGGGCCGCAATGTGGGGAAAATTGCCCGTGAAGCCCGTTTTCCCGTCCGCTCTACCGAGTGAGTGCCCAGACTTGTGGGCCTCACTCTTCTTTCTCTAAACGCACCCCACGTTCCATGAGATCTCTCAGACTATACGCCCGGACTTGACTCTTCGAACTGAGGAATGAGAGCCAATCGGTCTTCTGACGCTCCACGGTGATAAGCGCCGGTCCGGAGACCACCGGCAAGGTATCAACAGCGAAATCGGTAATCATCCCTTGAATTTTGGGGCTTTGCCACTTTCGTTCAAGCGCATCCCCGTTCCATGCCAGGCCGACGACCTGCCCGTCTTCGAGCATCTTGAAGCGGCCAAGCATGCGCATGGTCTTACTATGGTGCATGATGGCAAGAATTTCGTATGGGCCCCTTCCCTCCAGATTTAGGGCCATGATCCGCGGGCGATAGTATTCCCTGTCCTCATTTTCGTCGCCCAAAGTATTGCCGACTCGCCCTTCCGATCCTGACTGCCGCAATATCACATCCGAACCGCCGTAGTATTCCTTCGAAAGGAAGAATCGCTTGCCGGAAGGATGGTACAGGCGGAGATGATCACTCCTGTCGTACACAGCAATACCGGGTTGACGTTTGCCTTCCAAATCGCCGATGCAGAAACCGAAAATAGGGATCTTCAGCGGGACGCCGAAGCGTTCGATCTCCCGGAGCTCATCGCCCTTGTCATCAAGCCTGAGTATGGGCCCTTCATAGGTCCTATCGATTCCCCTTCGCTGCCCGAGCAAAATCGGTCCCTTGGATGGATAGAGAATGACTCGCAGGTAATACGAAATATTTTTGATTACAGGGACCAACGCTCCGTTGCGGTATTCCAGCACGAACGACGCCAGCGCCGACCGATTCTGGGCAGTGACGTAAATCCGCGCCGGGCCTTGCTTTCGGATCCTGGCCACATCGACGCTTTTGAGCTCAAAAGGCGACGCGTCGTAAGCCGCGATGCGAGTCATTTCACGGCCGTTCAGGCTGTACACATAGACCGATGAAGGATCGATGAGCACGATCTGCTTCTCCGCGGTACCCGTCACCTCGCCGATCCCCATTCCTATGGCCAGCAGATCCAGTACAGCGCTTCGCCAGGTCTTTTCTTCACCACTGCTTGCTTTTGTCGCCTCGGCTGGGCGATCCCATCGTATTCTCGCGAAGTCCGAGGCAGCCGACACCTCCCATCGAACTTCGGAACCTGCGGAAACCAAACTTTCCGCTGACCGTCCGAGCGACCGGACCTCTCCTGTACCGTCAACGGGCAACGCATTTCCACCTTGGCCTCGTTCCGCGACCACCACGCAGATTGCTGCGAGGAATAGCGGAATCAAGAAAGATGCTTTGCGGTGCATAGGCTGACCTCTGGGCCCGAGAGCGTCCTTCGGAACCCCGGTGGATTATGGACTTGCAACGCATAGCATTTCTTACTGAAAAAAGGAAGGCGCGCGGGAATCCTCTTCCGCGCATGACGGATCACAAGAAGACCGGAAAGCGGCCCATCAGTCAAATAGAACCTCAATCAAATGAAATACATATACTGATGGTCAAGCTCCCTCGTTACCCCTTGCTTCCGGGCCAGGGAGCAGAGGTCCGCAACCGACACGGAGTCAAAATATTCGACGAGCAGGCGTTGGGTCTCCTCCCAGACATGGCGGGTTATGCACGCGTCCTGAATGTCGCACGAATGCCTACCGGGGCTCTCATCCGCGAGGCAGCGCACCGGCACGATCGGTCCTTGCGCAGCGTTGATAATGTCGCCTACGCTGATTTCTGACGGATCTTTCGCAAGCATGTAGCCGCCCCGCGGCCCACGCCGGCTCTTGAGAAGTCCCGCTTTGAGAAGTTTATTGAAAATCTGCTCGAGATATCTCTGCGAAATGTCCTGGCGCCTTGCCACGTCTTTGATCTGCGTAGGTTGGCCGCCGCCGTGGTAGGCCACGTCAAAAACGGCTCGCACGCCATATCGGCTTGTGGTCGTTATCCGCATATGCAAACCCCAAAAAAAGACTGCTACGATAGACAATATACGGTGACGTTTGTACGTAACTTTACTGCATATGTCAAGAAAATTGCTCGGCTGATTCGTGGAATCCTCTCGACGCTTGCAGTGAAAGAGGGTCTGGAAGCCGATTCACCTTTCATCTGTACGGTATAAGAACATATTGTGTATCCGTTTACTTACATGGGGGAAAAGGAAAGTACTTAATCAAAAAAAATCAAAGCCTTGGCAACATACGCCCGCGCGCAAACGAATACTTACGAAATTTGCGTCGGAAGATTTGACATAAGGGGGGGTGCGTGTTAAATATTATCTTTTAGTAAGAGTCCGAGAGGTATGTATGGGTAGCGTCATCAAGAAGCGCCGGAAAAAAATGCGCAAGCATAAATACAAGAAGCTTCGCGCGAGAATGCGCCATAAAAACAAGTAGTTGATTCAGTCATGACTGGACGCGGGCTCTTCACACCGTCCGACCTTGTTACCATCACCCGGGCGGCTTTCCTTGCGGAGAAGCTGACAGCGGACCACTTTTCCCTGGCCGACGACGAGTGGAAACGTAACCCTTACACGGTTCTCACTCGGAAGGAAGTCAGTGACAGCTTCTATCAGCATGATGTCTTCGCCCACGTGGTGTGTCGCGTGCCTGAGCCGATGCGTCAAACCCGGACCGGACTGTGTGAAGACTTCGCCATCGTGCTCCAAGACCCGGCAATCCTTAGGGCACTCTTAAGGAACACGTCTCGGGATCTTTGGACGCTGGCTCTGTTTATTCTCACCCACGAACTCATTCATATCGTGCGGTTCCGGAAGTTTGGGGTGGATTTCTTCGCGTCTACCAAAGATCGCGATGAAGAAGAGCGAGTCGTCTATGATATTACGGCGAGGATACTCCGTGGAGTGTCCAACACGAACGAGCTGATCGAGCTTTACCGGCCCTTCTCGGGCACTGACGTATATCAGATCACTGTGTGACCAGGGAGGTTACAACATGCCTGTTTACGAGTACCGCTGTAGCAATTGCGGATGTGAGTTTGAGGAATGGCAACGGATTACCGACGCGCCGGTTGATACGTGCAAATCTTGCGGAGGAAAAGTTTCGCGTCTGATTTCGCGCTCTTCATTCATCCTCAAGGGCACAGGATGGTACGTGACCGATTACGGCAGGGGCGGTAGCTCCTGTTGCTCATCCAGCGGATCTTCGTCTCCCTCGACCCCTGCGAGCTGTTCGCCGGGCACGGACTCCTGCTCCGGCTCATGCTCATCGACGAGTACTGACTCGTCATCCGGCTCGTCCGACTAGCCCTCGCGCCCATTGCGGCAGAAAGGCTTGCCATGAAGATCAAGCGGATCGCCCACCTTGGGATCGCGATCAAGGATTTGGACGAAGCCCTCAAATTTTTCACCAAGGGCCTCCCCCTCGAAGTCACTCATACCGAGGACTTCCAAGGGATGCGGATCGGATTCATCCCGGTCGGCGACAGTTCCATGGAACTGCTTCAGGACGTATCCGGCTCGTCAGCGATCAAGAAGTTCCTGGACAAGAACGGTGAGGGTATCCATCACATCGCCTTCGAAGTGGATGATATTCATCAGGCGGTCGCTGAATTGAAAGCCAAAGGGATCAAGCTCATAGACGAGACACCCCGCGAAGGCGCCCACGGAATGACGATCGCATTCATGCACCCCAAAGCCACCCACGGCATCCTCATGGAATTGGTTCAGCCATCCAAGGATTCCCACTGAACGGGACGGGTGATTTATAGCTCTCGAGCCCGCTAAGACGCAGAAGCGGCTGCGCACGGGCCGGTAATTTTGGAACGACCCTTCCGCGAAAAGCGGTCCCAAGGTGGGCCGCAATGTCCGGTCGGAGCTCTTCCGAATCCAATGAACGCTGTTTGACCGAGTTTTAGGAGGTAACACAATGGCGGAAGTAACCATGCCCATGAACGGCAAGGTTATCGCGGTGAACGTCGAACCGGGCCAAAATATTTCTGAAGATGACGAAGTGATCATCATCGAAGCCATGAAGATGGAATTGCCTGTCGTATCCCCTGCGGCCGGCGTGGTCAAAGAAATCAAGGCAAAAGTCGGTGAATCGTATCAAGTGGGAGACGTTCTTGCCGTGATCGGATAGCAGCGACGAACGAACACTGTTTCCATCACGACATGTGGGCTGCTTCTGCGGGAGGCGCTTCGCTCGCTCGGCCTCAACGAGTGCGCGGTGCGCCGCCCGCTCATTGGTCGGGGAAAGCGAAGGCATGAGGCCATATATCGGACCGGACTCGTGCAGACGAATCCCGTGACTGACCTGCGAGCACGTACGATGCCTACCCTTTTCGAGAAGACGTGGATTAAGTGCCTCGAACTCTCGAACCGCGCGATACGTTCGGCCACCTGGACCGGCCTAGCGGACGACCGAGGGTATGTCACCGACAGGGCCGTCGAATTTTACCGTGAGCTCGGCCGCGGCGGCATCGGTCTGATCGTGACGGGCTACCAGTTTGTGATGCCCAACGGCCGACAGCTCCCGTACCAGAAAGGCAACTACGAGGAGGGTCAGGTCCACGGCCTGGCTCGTTTGGCCGCGGCTGTCCACGAAGAAGGCGGCAAGGTCGCTGTCCAGTTGGTTCATTGCGGTGGAAGAGCTTCCAAAGAGCTAATGCCCGAAGGCTGGGATGTGTGGGCACCCTCTTCGATTGCGGACCCTACGACCGGCACCGTGCCCAAAGAAATGACCGTGGCAGAGATCACGCAGCTTGTTGAGGCCTACGCGGCAGCTGCTGCAAGGTCGGTCAAGGCGGGCTTTGACGCGGTTCAGCTTCACGGCGCGCACGGCTACGGCATAAATCAGTTTCTTTCAGCGCTTACCAACAAACGGGGGGATCGTTACGGCGGCGATATCAAAAAACGTTACCGCTTTCTGGGCGAAGTGTTGGAAGCGGTTCGCGCTGCGGTCGGCGAAGATTTTCCCGTCTTGATCAAGCTGAACGGGCATGACTATGTGGAGGGCGGCATTGTCCCTGAAGAAGCTCTCGAATTCGCGCGTCGACTCGCTGACGACGGTATCGACGCCATCGAGGTGAGCGGCGGAACTCCGGCAGCCGGCCCAAAGCTGGGCCCCTCCAGGCCGGGTATCTTGAAGGAGTCCGATGAGGCTTACTTGGCGGATATTGCGGCGTTCATCAGGGGCCGCGTCAAGGTGCCGATCATCACGGTAGGCGGCATCAGGTCCCCCAAGGTAATCCAGGAAATATTCGACAACGGCAAGGCTGACTACGTTGCGCTCTCACGGCCGTTTATCCGTGAGCCCCACCTTCTCAATCGATGGAAGAGCGGCGACAGTGAGCGAGCTGCCTGCATCTCGTGCCGCGGGTGCTTCGAGACCGGCTACAAAGGGCTGGGGATCTCCTGCAAGGCGGAAAGAGAGCGCAAAGAGCGTGAGGAAGCTTAATAGGGTTTCTACAACCCTACGTCCAATGCCTTAAGGCCTATCCTATTAGCTCATGAATCATCCCGTGATTCCCGCGGAAGCGGGAATCCAGCGAATTTCATAGGGGTTCCGCGTTCGCGGGAACGATGGGGCTGAGGCACGAGGGATCCGGCAGACTCCAGAAACGTCGACCTTGCGGCCGGCTTTCGCGCTCCTGAGCGGCTGACATTGTCGGCAATCATCAACAACTGTTGCAAAATTGAATCCTTGTCCCTCGCATGAGTGCGGAGGTTTTCGATGTCCGAGAATTTCAGAGAAAAGGTTATCAAGGCGGACGAGAAGTTCCGGGAAAAGCTCGCGAAGACTCCCGAGCGCCGGCCTGAATTCACCACCGTGTCGGAGCTGCCGGTCAATCGTGTTTATTGGCCTTGGGACCTGGACAACTTCGATCCCGAACACGACCTTGGCATTCCCGGGTCGTATCCCTTCACCCGCGGGGTGCAGCCGAACATGTATCGCGGTCGCTTTTGGACAATGCGCCAGTATGCCGGGTTCGGAAGCGCGGAGGAGACCAACCGGCGTTTCAAATACCTCATCGAGCAGGGCCAGACAGGTCTGTCGGTTGCGTTCGACCTGCCGACCCAAATCGGGTTCGATTCCGACCATGAACTCGCCGCTGGCGAGGTCGGCAAGGTGGGGGTCGCCATCGACACGGTAGAAGACCTGAAAATACTCTTCGACGGAATCGACCTCGGCAAGGTGAGCACCTCCATGACGATCAACTCGCCCGCGGCCGTCCTCCTGGCGATGTACATCGTTGTGGCCGAAGAACAGGGCGCGGACGTGTCAAAGCTCCGGGGTACCATCCAGAACGATATTCTCAAGGAGTATCCCGCACGCGGCACATACATATTTCCACCTGTGCCGTCAATGCGGATCATTACGGATATCTTCGCGTTTTGCAGCCGTAACGTGCCGGAATGGAACACGATCAGCATCAGCGGATATCACATCCGTGAAGCAGGCTCGACCGCGGTGCAGGAAGTGGCGTTCACGCTGGCCAACGGCATAGCGTACGTGCAGGCGGCCATTGATGCCGGCCTTGATGTGGACCAGTTCGGCGGCAGACTGAGCTTCTTCTTCAATTCACACCAGGATTTCCTCGAGGAAGTGGCCAAGTTTCGCGCCGCGCGGCGCATGTGGGCCAAAATCATGAAGGAGCGCTTCGGAGCGACCAATCCGCGGGCCATGATGCTGCGATTCCACACGCAGACTGCGGGCTGTACACTGACGGCCCAGCAGCCGGACAACAACGTGGTGCGCGTCGCGTTTCAGGCGCTTTCCGCGGTTCTCGGCGGAACACAATCGCTGCACACCAACTCTCGGGACGAGGCCCTTGCTCTTCCCAGCGAGGACTCCGTGCAGATTGCGTTGCGCACGCAGCAGATCATCGCGTACGAGACCGGTGTATGCGAAACGGTGGACCCGCTTGCGGGATCATACTATGTGGAAGCACTCACCAATGAAATCGAGAGACAGGCATTCGATTACATCCGGCGCATCGACGAAATGGGCGGCGCAGTGAGGGCTGTCGAGTGCGGTTTCATCGAGGAAGAGATCATGAACTCAGCGTACCGCTTCCAGCGTGCCGTCGAGTCCGGCGACCGGGTTATCGTCGGGGTGAACCGCTTCCAGACTGATGAGGCGCCACCAACCAATCTCCTGCGGGTCGACCCCACGGTGAGAGAAAATCAGATTCTGAGCCTCACACAGATAAGATCGCAACGGGATTCGTCCGCTGTGTCGGCAGCGCTGGCAGCACTGAAGAAAGCTGCCGAAGGAACGGACAACGTCATGCCGCCGATCCTCGAAGCCGTGAGAAAGCGTGCGACCCTGGGCGAGATCTGCGACGTCCTGCGAGGCGTCTTCGGCGAATACACGCACGCGTCAAAGTGCTGAGCCAGCCGAGGGAAAGCGCGTCTTCCTGTCTGTCTTACAGAGTTTGGTGGGCGTTTGATTTGGGTTAACCGCCAAGAGAGGAAGTTTTCTGTCAACGCGGATCAACTCGACGAAACTGTTTGACAAGAATGAAGCAGTGCGTTATGCTTTTTCATAAGGACTGATGGGTTCCTGAATAAGGAGCCCCGCGATGTCAGTCCTTTTTGTGTGTACGGTCTAGCGCGGTGGATCTGGCGGAATCATCTCGATACCCCAAACCATCTTACCGGGCTCCTCTTCGTGGTTGTGGGCCAGATTCCGAAACTCCTGAAAGAAAGTTTCAATATGGCCTCTCCGCCCAATATATCTTTCATTAACACAATAGGATAGGATGTCCGCCAACTCCAAGCCGGCACTAATTTTGGAGTCAGCGAAGAAGGGATGAAATAACAGGTTGTTGCTTCCTTGTCCCCACCTATGGAGATAGAAATAATTGTAGATTTGACGGGCAATCCGGTGATTCGTCGAATCATCGACGGCGTCGAAGACAAGACTCGCTAACTTATCCCCGTGAGTGTCGGCAACGTAGCTGTTAATCCTTCGCAGAATCTGCCTATAAAGATTTGGCAGATAGCCTA
>JAIWNO010000097.1 GCA_020216785.1 Desulfomonile sp. | reverse complement strand
AATCATCTCCTCGTAGTTGCATACTCTGCACCCCATCCTGTACCACCGCCAACACGACTACATCGTATTCTTTCAAGAGGCTTAGAACCTGTCTCACGAATTCACGGTTCTTTGGCATGATCACTTTGCGCTCATTTAGCAGTAGTCTCCCTTTGAGTTCCAAATCGAAGCCTCGTTGAATCTTGAAAAAATGCTGCTTGAGTTCAAACAAGCCCTTATCAAGATCCCGATACCGTTCTCTAGTGACCACGATGGCTCCGAAAGTTGTCTTGGGATTGTCCGTACCTTCCGAGCGGTAGCTCTCGTCGATGAAAGCAAGCACTTTCTCGCTCCTTAAGACAGCATGAAATGGAGGTACTGCAACCTACCCGACGCCTCCATATCTTGGCAAGTCATATTCAGCGATTGACGGCCCGTCGTACGCGTTTCGCGTTTGCCCCCCCGGTGAGAAGCCGTGATTGCCGCATTGAGGAATTGTCGGATCTACTCACCACCCAAACACATCGGTCGCTTGACGCAAGGCGCCTCGTGGGCCTATAGTCGTCCAATGCTTTCGGAATAGAGGCTTGACTATACGAGGATGAATCCCGATGCTCGCCGTGGCGGAGCTTCGGTTCGAGAACAGACTTCATGAGTGATTCGCCTATCGGCCGCACACGAGAATTCTCAATCCTTGACGAGACCGTCGCGTTTTTCACCTCTGTCAGGACCGCGGTAGTACTGCTCTTTATCCTTGCGGGCGCCTCGATAGTCGGAACGGTGGTCCCGCAGGAAACTTCGCTCGATCAGGTGTCCAGAGTCGTTTCGCCTTTCGTGTTCCGTCTCATAGCGATTCTGGACCTCAACAACGTGTACCGGAGCTGGTGGTTTTTGCTGCTGCTTACGCTCCTCACGGTTAACCTGCTTGCCTGCCTCTTGCAGCGAATTCCGGCTCTTATGAGCGAGTGGAAGGACTCCGCCCGAAAAAGGTCTATCCACCTTAACTTCGAGACCGCCCAACCCGTCTCCCACGTGAAGACCACGGTGCTCGAGGCCGTTCGCCCTATGATGGGCGCTCCCCGGCAGGAATCCAAGGCTGGGGGAGGCTTTACACTGGAATGGGTGAGACACCGCGCCCACTTGCTCGCATTTCCGTTTATCCATATCGGGATTGTGACAATCATCTTTGGCGGCCTTGTGGGGCTGATGTACGGTTATCGAGGACATATTCTTCTTCGAGAAGGAGAAACGCGGAGCGAGTTTACCCTCCGACCCTCCGACCAAGTAAGGCGTTTGCCGTTCGAGATCGCGGTGGAGCGGTTCACGCTCACCCGCTACCCCACTGGTGAGCCCAAAGAATTCCGCAGCGATGTGCGCCTTATTGAAAACGGCCGGGAGGTAGTGAACGGCCGGATCTTGGTGAACCAGCCCCTCACTTATCGCGGCATTTCGCTCTACCAATCCGACTACCGGACAATAGGCGTCCGGGAAGCTACGATTTGCATCTCGGGGCCCGATAGGAAGGATGAGGAAATTGTCCTGAGCCCACGTGAGAAGGTCAAGCTGCCCGGTGACGGCCCCGAAGTGCAGCTTGTGGCGCTTGATCCGGGGACGACCGGCCGGGGCCCAGGTGCTCAGATAAAAGTGGAGCGGCCGGGCAGTGAGACCGAAACGCTTTGGTTGTACGAGAAAGACGCCGAAGCGGTGAAACTCGGGGCGTGGGAGGCCAGATTCCGTGGATATCGCCCTTTGTATGCAACCGGGCTCCAGATCGGTTATGATCCGGGGTCGGTGCTGGTCTGGATCGGATCAATTGTGCTCGTGATCGGCATTGGGTTGACGCTTTTCACCAATCACCGGAGGCTTACCGTGGAAATTGCGGCTCGCGGCGGCCGGACCATCCTTTCGGTTGCAGGGAGTAGCCGGCGGATGCGCCGCGAGTTCCGAGAAAAGATTGCAGAGACCGTTCGCGGAGCACTTGGCGAGCCGCCGAAGTAATTTATTCAGCCGGGCGGTCCTCCGCCTGAAACTATTGGGCAGAACCATGACGAATGTTGAATTGACCACGTATGCGACGTTCGGGTACCTGGCCTGCGGGGTCCTGGCACTTGTGGCCACTATCGCCAGTCCGCAAGGCTCGATCCTACGGAAAGCAGCCTTTGGGGCACTCATATTGGTGTGGTTGCTTCACACAGCGGCAATTGGATTGCGGTGGGTCGAATCATACCAGATGGGTATCGGCCACGCCCCGCTTTCCAACCTTTACGAATCGCTCATCTTTTTTGCTTGGTCCATAGGACTGGCGCTCATTCTGGTGCGCTATCGGTACGGCGCAGACCTGATCGTGGTCATCGGATTGCCCCCAACATTTCTGATTATGGCCTATTCGTTCCTGTTGGATCGGAGCATCAAGCCCCTCATCCCAGCCCTTCAGTCAAATTGGCTCGTAGCGCATGTAATCACCTGTTTTCTCGGTTATGCGGGGTTCGCTGTGTCGTTCGGGGCTGCGGTGCTGCTCCTGATACTTCGAAGATCGAATCCGTCGGCGAAGCCCTCTCGCGGCGGGGACATCCTTGACGAGATCGTGTACAAGGCGGTCCTCGTGGGTTTTCCGCTGCTGACCATCGGGATCGTCACGGGGGCCGCGTGGGCCGACTATGCGTGGGGTAGCTACTGGTCCTGGGACCCCAAGGAAACCTGGTCCCTGATTACGTGGCTGGTGTACGCGGCGTTCTTGCACGCCCGCCTCGCGCGCGGCTGGTCAGGGAGCCGGTCAGCTTATCTTTCCCTCCTGGGGTTCGCTGCGGTGCTCTTCACGTACTTCGGCGTCAATTACTTACCTGGTCTGCACAGCTATTTGTAGCGTCCGCTGAGATCAAGCAGTCTTTTGAATCGGGCCCCACGATGAACAGCCGAACCTGTCAGAATCAGCGAGATGTGGGCGCTTTCTTCCTCGTTGGGTTCCGCGGCACGGAACTCGACAGCGAAGCCCGCGACTTCCTCGATGAAATGAACCCGGCGGGAGTAATTCTCTTCAAGAGGAACGTTGAAGATCCAGTCCAGGTCGCGCGGCTCAGCCGCGCGCTTCAGGAGTACGCTCAAACGCGACTTGGGAAGCCGTGGTTCATTGCAGTCGATCAAGAGGGTGGTAGAGTCGCTCGCCTTCGGGAACCGTTTACGGTGTTTCCACCTGCACTGGAGCTTGCCCGATCACCCGACCCGGAGTCCGCGGTTCGGGAATTCGCCCGCGTGACCGCGCATGAACTGAGACTTGCCGGCTTCAACCTGGATTTTGTCCCGGTGCTGGACGTGCTGAATTCGGCCGACGCGGCCCCAGACTCGGTCATCGGCGACCGCTCGTTCGGGTCCGACCCGGCTGTGGTCAGCCGCCTCGGGCGGGTCGTGATCGAAACCATGCGATCAGCCGGCGTCATTACCTGCTGCAAACACTTTCCCGGCCATGGCGGCACCACCGTTGATTCTCACAAGGCCTTGCCGGTGGACCGTCGGGACCGTGCGACGCTGGAGCAGATTGACCTCGTGCCGTTTCGAGAGGCGATCGCTGCGCAAGTGGACATGACGATGACCGCGCACGTGGTCTATCCCGCGATCGATCCTGATTACCCGGCAACGCTTTCCCCCGCGCATATACGAGGATATCTGAGAGAATCGCTGGGGTTCGCGGGCGTGGTCGCGACCGACGATCTGGACATGTACGCGGTCGCGGACGGATGGTCTCCCGGAGAGTGTGTGGAGCTTGCCGTTGCTGCGGGCGCAGACCTCCTGCTGGTCTGTAATGACCCTTCACGGGCGCTCGCCGCGCAGGCCGGCCTGTACGGTGCGGTCAAAGAGGGTCGAATACAACCCGATCGGCTCGATCAATCCCTCAAGCGAATTCAGGCGGTGCAAGAGCGTTACGCGTCTTCGATGGTCCCGTGCGATCCGGATGAGGTCAGGCTGTATGTGGCCTCGCGTGCGCAAGGTAGGCAATTCACCGGATAAAGGAAAGGAAGGGACATGAGTGACTCTGCCGCTCAGCCGGCGCGTCAATGGCGTCATCGGTAAGGTGGCGCTGAATTGCGCCACAATTCAAGACATGGTGGAGAGCGTCGCGTTCAGATTTACCTCGAAAGGCGCATGTGCCGGGGCTATCGACCTGGACGCGACCGAACGATAGTCAGAGCGTTTCTCACGACCCCCCCAAACGAAAAGGTCCTTTTGGGCCTCGATGGCATCCGCCATCCACCTCCGGTATTCCGGATTACATCTCCAATAAAGCAGTAGACCGGACAAGTCAAAAACGATTTGTGAATGACGTAACCAGACTCATGGAAAGGCCAAAGCCACATCGTCAAAGGCACGCTTTCGCCACGCGGCGGGCACGGGGACCTCAAACTGCATTCGCATTGCTTCGATTCGCTCAGGCTCGAATTCGTCGAACTGCATGAGGTCCCGGTCAAGGGTATCCACATTTCGGAAGGGTTGGATTACGTAGCGGGGGACGTCGCCGAGAGCTTGCCTGATTGCGGCAACCTCCCGCTCTTCCACAAGGCGGGGCACTACCGTGGTGCGGAAGGTTACGTCGATGCCGGAATGCTTCAGGATCGAGATGCTCGTCTCGATCACGCGGGGATTCACCCGGGTGCCCGCCATGGCGGAATACTCATCCTCGACCAAGGGGGCCTTCACGTCCATAGCCACAGCGTCAAGCAATCCTTCTGTGAGGAGCTCCTCCAGCATCGCGGGGTTGGAACCGTTGGTGTCCAACTTGATCGCCACTCCCGCGTCCTTGAAAACCCGTAGGAGGGTTGGCAGGTCCGCACTGAGGCTCGGCTCACCACCGGTGACCGTGATTCCGTCCACCCAGGCGATTCGGCCGGTTACACTACTCAGGACATCGTCAACCGCGACCAGCGGATATTGGTATGGGGAGAGAACCAACCCATGATTGTGGCAGAACGGGCACCGGAAGTTGCAGCCGGCCAGGAAGACCACCGCGGTGATCTTTCCCGGCCAGTCCAACATCGAGACCGGAATGAACCCTCTGATTCCGAAATCTTTCACCTCATCACCCGGCTATTCGCAACGCTCCGAGAGAAAATTGGCGATAGGGATCGCGCCTGTGATCACCTCGCCCTGACCGGACACGAGAATCGGCAGCTTCTTTTCCGACAGTGACACGCAGCCAAAGTACGCGAGCATCGCGAGGGCCTCCGGGTTGTCCTCATCGAGCGTCATGACGCTGACGTCCGGGAGTTTGTCCAAATTGACCTTGCTCTTGACCCAGTCGCACTTTCCGCAACCCTGTTTGGTGAACAGATACGTCATAACAACCTCCTTCATTGTGAACCAAACCAATCCGCAGCCAGTCGCCGAACACCCGAACGACTAGGCACACAGGTCATTGCAGCGGAAACGGTCTTTCAGTTCCCCGATCTTGCCCTTGTTCCAGCTCGATATCTTGGTGAAATATCCGGTGATTCTCGTAATCTGCTCGATGCTGTGGGACTTACAGTACGGGCAGGCCTCGTTAAGCCCGCGGCTCGTTCTGCCGCACGAAATGCACGTCGTCAACTCGGGCGAGAAGGCCACTTGGTCGTTGTGCGTCATGCGGAAGGTCTTCACAACGAAGTTCGCGAGCGACTCCGCACTCGGCCGTGTCTCTCCAAGCCAGACGTGAGTCAATGAACCGGCCTCAATCAAGGGGTGGAAAAGCCCTTCCCTCCGGACCCGCTCGATCGGATCGACGTGCGAGCCCACGTTGAACAGAGTGGAATTGGTGTAGTAAATCTCCTCTCTGCCGAGGTCCCCCTTTACCACGGATTGGGCCTGCGGGAACATCTTCATATCGAGCTTGGCAAAACGATACGCGGTGCTCTCCGCTGGGGTCTGCTCCAGGACGAAGCGCATGTTTTTCTGCCGCCCGAGGCGTCCCGCGACAAGATTCATGTGAGCGATCACCTTGAGTCCGAATTTCATGGCCTCCTCGGTGCTGTGCAGCTCCTCGCCGGTGTGGTACTGGACCATCTCGTTGAGACCCACCATGCCAATGAGATACGTCACCCGGTGCATCCTGAGGTACGGCTCGCCGTCCCTGTCCATGCTCAGCAGCGCGAGCGGGCCTGTTTCGCCGAGCGCCAACAGCCGCTCGATGAATGCCTTCTTTTGCAGATGAGCCTCTGCGGCGAGAGCAATGCGCTCGGTCAGGAGCGAGAACAACCTGGTGTCATCACCTTTTGCCTCGTAAGCGATGCGCGGCAGATTGATAGTCACATTCTGCATTGCGGAATAGCGCATCTTCCATGGATGCACCGCGTCGTCCAGGTCGCTCTTTTCCAGCTTAAAGGAGAGACGGCAACACTCTGATATCTTGGCTGTTTCTCCACGGTCAAAGACGAAGTAGGTGTTGCCCTTCTCTCCGGCCACATCACATATGTGCCTGAGGAAGTCCTCGTGGCCGGGTGTTTTGAAGAACTTCTCGGTGATGTGAACGAGCGGTTTGGGGAAGAAGAACGGTCGTGCGCTCCCATCACCTTCCCGGTAAATGTCGAACAGGGTCCATACGAAGTTCTGCGCCTCGGGAAGGTAATCCGAGTATGTGAGCCCCGTGAACTCGCCGCCCGGTCCGATCGCGGGGACGTTTTCGAAATGCTTGGGGACTTCCCAATACAAGTTGATGTCCGTGAATATTGCCTGACCGCCGCGTGCGACTGCCTGCTGGGAGAATTCGAAAATCAACATCTGCGCGAGTTGTCTGACGTCGTTTTGAGACAGGCCGCGCAGGTGGGGCGCAAAGAAGAGATTGACCGCGTCCCACCCGATCGCTCCCGCAAAGTGGCTCTGAAGCGCGGCAGCGAATTTTACCATGTGGGCGAGCAGGACTTCGGGATGCTTCGCCGGCTTGGCCATAGCGAGGGAGTTGGGAAGATTCAGCCCGAACTTTTTAATGTATTCCAGGGACTGGCCCGAACAGTACGGCCGATCGATAAAGCCCAGATCGTGCAGATGAACGTCCCCACGCATATGCGCGTCGCCCACGTCCTGGGAAAACACGTTGAGCAGCGCGTATTCCTTCTTGATGTTCTCGGCAAGAGTTAGATTCGTGGCTTCAGGCCCATGAGGAACGTTGGCGTTTTCCTTGTTGGGCTGGGTGATAAGCTGATGCACATCGAAGAGCGGGACCCCGAGGCGCGTATGTTGCCGCCTCTCCCTTTCGAGTCCTCGCTCCAGCAGTTTAGCGTTCACCATCTCACGGATCAGCGGCGCGGTGATCATCTTAATGCCGCTGCGCCGGATGTTGTTCTCCACCTCAAGGCTGATCTCCTCAGCGGTGCCTTCATCGATAAACGTCTCCCGGAGGAGCGCGTCGACTATTTTGCTCCTGTCCCAGCCGTCCATAGCCTCGCCGGAGGTCCTGACAAATAAAGCCATGTCGGTGGTTTCGAGCCTGCCAGTGGCTTGTTGTTCCCTGAAATCACGGATCACGGTCGCGCCTGCCATAGCAGTCCCCCTCTTTAGGTATTTATTATAGTCGGTTGGATTTGAGATATTTTTGGCCATAATCTGTTTTCCCGAAGACTGATGCGCTTTGCCCCGTTTCCACCATTGAACCATTTCTAATCCTCGAAGCAAAGTTACCGAAATCGGAAAGGGAATCCACTGACGACCCGCTTCCCAGTACGGATCATCTTGTGGAGCCGAGTGTTATCGCCACAACATATAGTGTGTCAAGGGGAATCTTTCGTTGGAAGGGTGGCCGGCGGTTAGGATCACGGAATTGCGATGACTTTTTTATTTCTATTTAATATCAATATCTTGTCGATAAATCCTCGAATTTCTGGAAGCGCCTGGACCTCTTTCCCCCGCAACGCGCTCCCCCGCGTTTCCTTGGATGCAAAGGCTTAGGGAAAAATATCGGAGCGGGTCGTCCGCTCCTCTAATCTGGCCTTCAGGCCTCAGGGCAGACTCAACTATACGGAGGAGGAAGCGTTGCAGTGTTTGCTATGAAGATTGCCGACTTTCTTCATGGCGACTGCGCGATCGCTGCTAATTTAGTCTGACTCTGTCCGAATTCGAGGCAACAACGTAAATGAATTCTTCTTTGGAATAAGGGCTGGCTGGAAAGGGCCGGTTCCAGTGTTTGCCGACCCGTTCGGTCAATTCGGCGAGTGTCAGGCTCCCTCCATGACTGGCGAGGACTGCCTCAATTACGGTCATGAGGGGCGTCCGACTGCGCGCCCCTGCAATGGAATTGATGTTGTCAACTTCGCTGAGATCCGGCACATGGCTGCTGTCTCCAACAATGGACACCTTGATCTGCCCGATATTGCCCTTTGGAGGCGCGGCCAACGCGGTAGTCGGTTTCGGCACGCTCTTGGCTGAAGCAAGTGGAAGCGCCAACACTTCGGACTCGCTTTCAATATCCCATTCATCCCTGGACTGGACCGGCGCTGCCTCCTCGCCGGATTTCTGACCGGTTTTCTGTTTCTCAACCATTGACAACAACTCCCACGACCATTCTTCGCCGACCCACCATAGCCTAGGATGGGACGGTCCGCCCGATCATTGCCGATATACGCGCCGGGAAGCCTGGGTTTAGTGGCCGGCGAGCCGCACCCGGTATCAGGCTTGAAGCATTCTTTGTATAGGCATCCCGGAGGACTCTGTCAACCGCTTTATAAGAACAGGGCGGCAGAAGGAGTTCCGATAACGGCCTTCCCCGACATTATCTCATAAATTACTTTAAGTAATTTTTATAAATATTCTAATTGACAGAATGATCATGTCATGGTATTCCCCGGTGCGTGATCGGGAAGGAGGGAAGCACAACCCACCCGTCAAACCCCGACGACGAGACTTGTTCCTCTTTGTGAGGGACGGCTTTCGAAAGGAGATCCTGGTATGGGAAGAATCTGTTCCATCACGGCGGCTATCTTGGTATTGACTGCGTCGTGGGTTTGCGCCGGGGCTTTCGAGGTGCTCGCCAAAGCTGACGCCGCTCGCACTCCGACGCCGCTCCATGCAGCGCCCGGCACGGTCGTCAAAGCTGAGTTCAGGTCGGACACGGAAGACCCCCTTGAGATGCGCACCGAATCGGACACTGTTCCGGCGGAAGCCGCAGCGGCAGGACCGCTGGTGAAGCCCAAGCCGGTTGTTGCATACAAGGAGCGATCTGCCAGGGCCATGGCGCCGGCCCCCAAAGCTAACCAGCGCAAGGAACCGGCACCCGTTACGGTGGCAAAGGACGAAGAAAAAGACAGCCTGGAAGACGAGTTGAATGAACTTGAGAAGCACCTGGTGATATCTCCGCCCAAAGGTGAAGCCCGGCCCGAACAGGTTCGTCCGACAGTGGAACCTCGCAGCACCCCGGTAAAAGAGAAACCACGCGAAGCCGTCGGCGAGCCCAAGGCGAGCCCTGCCAAACAGAAGACTCAGGCTGTCCGGACCGCTCCCCCGAAGCTCGACCAGTACGCGCAGGCCATTCGCAAGGTGCGGCCGGTAACCGCCAATCCTTGGGGCACGCCTGCAGGCGCCTACCGCGCTCCCGGATATCCGCCCGCTATGAACCAGTCGCATGCAGCGCAGGACTTCAACCGCATCACGCCTCCTGCAACCACGGAGCGCTTCGTGCGCGATGGCGTTACGGTGAAACTGGCCCCCAGGCTGGGCGTGGAGAACTATCCCCTTTACAACGACGAATACGATCGGTCCGACATTGTCTCCGCTGCAGTGGAGCTGATCGGAATGCCCTTCGCCTTCATCAGCTCGATGTTTTGAGCCCACATCCCAAATGCGAGCAAAAGCGAAAACGCCCCTCTAGGGGCGTTTTTATTTGTACCACTTACTGCGAGACACGGTGGGTATGATGTCTTGTTGGGGCAACGGCAGGCCTCAGCACCTCATGACAAAAGACTCCGGCATGTCACTATTTGGCAGCCGGAACGCCCCTCTCTTCCTGGTGGGACAGGCCTCCTGCCCGGCAAGTTTTTCTTGGATAATTCTCCGAATAGACAGGCGAAAC
>JAIWNO010000096.1 GCA_020216785.1 Desulfomonile sp. | reverse complement strand
GCCTGTTCCACCATTTCTATCTCAAGAGGTCCTCTCCATTTGCCATGCGGCACACAATCACCTTGCCTTCTCGACCCTCTTTTCCAGCGCTCCTACGAGCAAAGCCAGCGTCCGATTGGCCGTAGCCGGAATTCCAACCCGCTCGCCTTCCCGCGCCACTGCTCCATTGATGAAGTCATTCTCCGTGCGGCGTCCCGCACGAACGTCCTGAAGCATGGAATTGAGATTCTGCGCCGTGCCTTGGCAAACCGCTATCACCCGCGCTTCGGGGTCGTCGAAGATGAGCTGGACCCCCTTCGCTCGCACGATGCTCAGGCATTCCTCGACCACCTGGTGAATAAGGTCCCGACCTGCCTGGGATTCGATAAGCTCGCCGTTGCGCACTTCCAGCAGCGTTGCCGGCGCGTTGATTGCCGCATTGATAATCAGCTTGGACCATACGCAGCCCACTGCATTGTCCACCACGTTCACCGGGCCGGCATTCATCTTAGTCAGGATCTCGGCGACTACTCTCGTGCGCTCGCTCGGCCGGCCGTCCAGCTCGCCCAGATGAGTTTGTCCGAATCCCGTGTGCCGAGCGTGTCCCGGTCCTACCATCAGCGCTCCTATCGTCGTAATCCCGAGCAGAACCCGGCCGGGGAAGGCGGTTGCGAGGATTTCATAGTTGCCGAGCCCGTTTTGGAGCGTAAGCACTACACCGTCGTCCGCGAGCACCTGGGAAACCGCCGGGATCGCCGCCTCAGTGTCGTAGGACTTTACAAGCACCAGAGCGAGGTCCGCTGTGCCCGCTTCAACGGGGTCCGCTACTATACGCGGCCGAACCACCCGGTCGCCCGACACTCCATCAAGGTGCAGACCGTTCCTTGTCGTATAATCGACCGCCTCCCTGTTTCGGCGGATAAGAACCACATCGACGCCGGCTTCCCACAGCAAGCCGCCGATTACTGACCCGAGCGCCCCCGCGCCGACAATTCCAACTCTCATAACATCTCCATTTGTGGATGGGCTTCAAGCCGAGGCATGGTCCACCAATGCCGAATGGGCCGTTTTATTCCGGATAGAGCCGTTCCAGCTCGGCGGCCACGTCCGGCGGCATCGGGTAGCAATGCTCCTTCGCGGGGAACTCGCGGGCAAGGACCTCCTTTTTGAACTCCGTGAGCGCCTCAACGATCTTGTCCCCCACTTCGGCGTATTTCTTGACGAACTTGGCGACTTTCTTGTCAAACATTCCGATCATGTCATGGATTACCAGCACTTGGCCGTCGCAGTGTACCCCGGCGCCGATTCCGAAAGTCGGCACACCGGCCCTGCGGGTAATGATCTTGGCGACCTCGGCCGGGACAGCTTCCAACAATACGCTCGACGCGCCGGCCTCCTCGAGGATCTTCGCGTCTTCGATGAGCCGCTGTGCTGTTTCCAGGTCGCGGCCCTGGGCCTTGAAGCCCCCGAGCTGCGCGGCAGCCTGAGGAGTGAGACCGATATGGGCCATTACCGGGATGGTCGCATCCACCATGGCCCTGATGGTAGCGGCCATTTCCCTTCCGCCCTCCAGCTTCACAGCATCGCATCCTTCAGCCATAAAGCGCCCGCCATTGCGGATCGCGTCGCTGATTGACGGCTGGTAGCTCATGTAAGGCATGTCGCCGACGAGGTACACATCGGGCGCGCCCAGGCGCACCGCGCGTACCAAGGGAATCATCAGGTCCATCGTCACCGGCAGGGTCGACGAATAGCCGTAGACCACCATGCCTGCCGAATCCCCGACCAGGATGACGTCGATCCCCGCTTTCTGCTCAAGGATCGCAGTAGGGTAGTCATATGCGGTGAGATATGTAATCGGCTCACCCTTGGCCTTCTTCTCCCTCAGGGTGTGGATCGTGACTTTCGGCATCTTTCCTCCATGCGTTTCAAGCTCTGCTCGCCAAAGCGGCGCGCTCCCGGGTGGCTTGTGCCGGAAAAATCCCGGAATCCCGGCAAATCAAGACAGACAGCCCAAACAAAAAAAGCCTTCCGTGAGGAAGGCGCACGTCGTCTTCATTGTTCGGTCCTTCCGTCCCGGTCTCAAGGATCCAGGCGGTCTATGTCGGGCACAAGACTGAGCGAGTTCCGGGTCCGTAAGAACTCCAGACTCCGGAGTTATTGTGAAGGAGAACAGGCGCAGGCGTCAAGGATTAAAGCGGGACCGGCCGATCTTTTTCTCCGGGGTGGACGGGGCGGTCCCGCGGCCCCGCGCAGCGCAACTCCGTGCAGTGGCCGCGCGGGACACGGGAGGTTGAGCGCGAAAGCAAAGTCCATCACGCGCCTACTGCGTACATTCGTCTCTCCAGAGACATCCGTAGACTTGGCAATCAGGGATGTTCTTGAAGCACGGAGAGTTCCCTTCGGCCTGCTGGATTGCACGGATGAGGGTGTCCTTCCGGTACTGATTGATGTACTTGATTTGTAATGTTTTCGCCTTTTCTCTGACTAATTTCAATGTCATATCTCACTCCTTGGTACAACCTGCTTTAATCAGGTATGAATTTTTTCTGATCTCTAAAGCAGATGTTCCGAGAAAATGCAAGACGAAAATTCATCCATTATGTGAGGGTTCCGTTACGTGAGAGGCAGGCAACCGGATTTGCTGATTCCTGGTTTGGGAGGAAAGTTCCCGTCCGAGGGGTTAGGGGATTTGAGTGTTCGGCATCAGGTTTCTGTGGGTTGTGCCATGGTACCTGTTTGAAAGCGCATTCGCATCAAGATGCCCTGAAGAAGTCCGGCAAAATGCCGGCGCTACCTGCGTTTGCGCGCTTCGTTGTTGCGATTCTCGCCATGGGAGTTCGTATCAGACACCTCTCTCGTAGCGACTATACCTCATCGCCGGCGGCGGGCTCTTCCCGAGTTTCGCCTTCTTCTGTCGGGCCGCCTTCGTCGTCGCCCGGTTCTGCGCGGGTCATGTCCACAACTTTCTCGCCCTCAGACATTCGGACGAGGTATCTCCCTCGAGTATTGCGGCCGATCGCGCTGATCTCCTCCATCTTGATGCGAATGATCCTGCCGCCGCTGGTGAGAATGAGCAGGTGGTCCTGGTCGTCCACCATCTGAATGCCGACAACGTCGCCGGTTTGCTCGGAATGCTTGATGGTGATGACGCCCTGCCCTCCCCTGTTGTGCACGGGATACTCGGAGAGCGGACTGCGCTTGCCGAAACCGTTCTCAGTGATGGTAAGAAGCGTCCGAGATCCGTCCGAGATCACCTCCATGCCGATGACCGAGTCATCCCGGCGCATGGTGATACCCTTGACCCCGCGCGCGGGGCGACCCATCGGACGCACCTGATCTTCGTTGAAGCGGATGGCTTTGCCCTTGCGAGTGGAGAGAAGGATGTCGTTGCTGCCGGTGGTAAAATTCACGTCGATCAGCTCGTCGTCCGGGTCGATAGTGAGCGCGATCAGTCCGGTAGACCGGGGACGAGAAAATTCCGAGATGGATGTCTTTTTGATCTTGCCCTGCTTGGAGACCATCACAATGTAGCCCTCAGTGGTAAGCTCTTGCACCGGGAGCACTTTGCGAATCCGCTCGCCGGGCTCGATCCTGAGCAGGTTCACGATCGCCTTGCCTTTGCCGTACTGACTCTCCTCGGGCAATCGGTAGACCTTGACCCAGTGCACACGCCCCCGATTCGAGAAACAGAGAAGCACATCGTGCGTAGACGCGTAGAGGATCTGGCTCACCACGTCCTCGCTCGCGGTTTTGGCGCCAATGCGGCCCTTGCCGCCCGGTTTCTGGGTCTTGTATGCGCTCGCAGGCATCCGCTTTACGTAGCCCTTTCTGGAGAAAGTCACCACCATATCTTCACGCGGGATAAGGTCTTCGTCCTGGACTTCGCCTTCCGCCTCGATGATCTCTGTGCGACGAGGGTCGGAGAACTGGTCCTTCACCTCGAGAAGCTCTTTGACAATGATGTCGAGAACCTTTTCCTCGGAAGCGAGGATCGATTCGAGCTCTGCGATCTTTGCGAGTATTTCCTGAAGCTCCTGGAGAATCTTCTCCCGTTCGAGACCGGTCAAGCGCTGGAGTCGCATATCCAGGATCGCCTGCGCCTGGATCTCCGACAGCTCGAAGCGCTCCATGAGGGTCTCGCGCGCGGAGGTGGGGCTGTCCGCTGCCTTGATAATCGCGATCACCTCATCGATGTTGTCCAGAGCAATTTTGAGGCCCTCGAGGATATGCGCGCGCTCCCGCGCTCGTGCGAGTTCGTAGCGGGTGCGCCGGATCACCACTTCTCGGCGGAACTCGATGAATCCCAGGAGCACCTGCTTAAGCGTCATCTGCCGCGGCCGGCCTGCGTCCACGCAGAGGAGCTGAATGCCGAACGTTGTCTGAAGCTGCGTGTGGCGGTAGAGCTGGTTGAGGATTACCTCGGGGTTCTCGTCTCTCTTCAGCTCGAAAACCACTCTCATGCCTTGGCGCGCGGATTCGTCCCGGAGGTCGCGGATACCGGTAATGGTCTTTTCCTTGACCAATTCCGCCACAGCCTCAACCATCCGGGCCTTGTTCACCATGTAGGGGATTTCGGTAACGACGATGCGCTGGTAGCCCTTGCCCGCGTCCTCTATCTCGACTCGCGCGCGCAAGCGCACCGATCCTCGGCCGGTTGTGTACGCCTGCACAATGCCCTCGCGGCCGAGGATAAATCCGCGAGTAGGAAAATCCGGACCAGGGAGGTGCTGCATGAGGTCTTCCACGGTCGCGGCGGGATTGCGGATCAGATGGACCGTCGCGTCGACTACTTCTCCGAGGTTGTGGGGCGGAATGTTCGTCGCCATGCCGACTGCGATGCCTTGAGACCCTTCCACCAACAGCACCGGGAACCGCGCGGGCAGCACCACCGGCTCCTGGAGGCTGTTATCGTAGTTGGGCACAAAATCGACGGTCTGCTTGTCTATGTCCTCAAGTAACGCCTGGCAGATGCGATCCATCCGAACTTCGGTGTACCGCATGGCCGCTGCTGAATCACCATCAACGCTGCCGAAGTTGCCCTGACCGTCTATGAGTACGTACCGCATGGAGAAAGGCTGCGCCATGCGCACCACCGAGTCGTACACCGCAGTGTCGCCGTGCGGGTGAAACTGACCGATCACGTCACCGACGACCCTCGCGGATTTGCGATACGCCCGGTTCCAGAGGTTGCCTGCCCGGTGCATCGCGTAAAGGATGCGCCGATGGACCGGTTTGAGACCGTCCCGCAAGTCGGGCAAAGCCCGGCCCACGATCACACTCATTGCATAATCCAGGTACGACTTCTGGAGTTCTTCTTCTATGCCGACAGTGGGCCTATCGATAGCCTGAGCCAACGCATATCCTCCGACGGGGTCCCGAACGCAATAACGCCTCTACTCGACGAATCCCCAGTGGAAAACCTCATGAATAAGGTTATCACGAGGGCTTTCGCGCAACGCTCCACGAATAACCTTGGAATCTTACATCGCCCCCCGAACGATTGCAAGAAGCGGATCGGCCGCCTTGAACGCTGCTTTGCGCAATCTCTCATTGTCTCCGGCTCAATGAAAGGATATGTTGATACTCAAGAAGGGTGACAAACGACTCTCGATTACAAGAGGTGTGACTGCTGAACACCTCCCAATAAACGCAAGGAAGTGACCATGTCGACCCGAATCACCATAGACCTTCCTGACGACGCCTTTTCCGCGCTTCGGAGCAGCCCGGAGGATTTCGTGAGTGAGATGAGGCTTGCCGCAGCAGCGAAATGGTACGAAATCGGGCTCGTGTCCCAGGCCAAAGCCGCTGAACTTGCAGGTGTAAGCCGCGAGCGCTTTCTCCAGGCTCTCTCGCGATTCCATGTTTCTCCTTTTCAGGAGACGCCCGAAGAGCTTGCAGAGGACGTGAATCGTGGATAGGAAGTGGGTCCTGAATGCATCACCACTCATAGCTCTTGGCAAGATCTCGCAGCTTGCGCCGCCGCGACACCGACTGTCCGGGAAACGTCCAGCTCAGAAATACCATGGAGGTAAGACCATATCCCGAATAGGCCCACATAGCCTCCCATGAGCCGCTGCCCGTATTCTGCGAAAGCCTCCGGGAAATAGCTCATCCCCAGACTGCCCGTCGCCTCATGCCTTATCGCAGCGGTACCCCACGTGTGATTGTACTTGACGTTGCCGGGAACGTAGGGAAAACCGGTGAGCCCTAGCCTCAGCGCAGAACCCTGATTCACCATGAGCCCGATGTAGGGAATGTAAGACGTGACGGTCATTAGTCACATCCGTGGCCGGATCGTCAATGTCCACGGGCTCACGGTCATGGAATTTGGTTTCAAAGGAATCGAAACGGAAAACGCCGATCACGGTTAGTGCGCCGTAAGCGGAGTGCAGTCCGGCAATGTCCACATTGTACCAGAGGAGGGTTCTATATCCGCAAAGAAGATCTCTGATCAAAGGAATCCCGGTGGGTATCGTCTTTATCCAGAGGACCGCGGAATGTTAAAGAACGAATTCCGAAGTGTTGCTGCGCTCGCTTATCGGAACCTGTCATCTGCCTTCTTGGTGCGCATCTTCACTGCCTTTTCCGATAGCCAGCCGCTGCGACCGCCTTCCCGGTTGTCGATGTCGGGAACAAAGGGCTTGATGTCCAACAGTGGCGTACCGTCGATTACATCAAGATCTTCCACTTGAAGAATGTTTCCCTCGATCTTCAGGAGCCTCACTACCGACACGCCGATAGCGTTCGGACGCTTGGGCGCACGCGTGGCAAAGACCCCGCGGGGCGTGTCGTCCATGAACGGCACCACTTCCAGCTCGTATCCGGAAGACAGGTGGAAGTGATAAAGGAGCATGATGTACGAAAAGCCATCCAGATCTTTGAGCCCCGGGACGAGTGCCGGCTCGATTTCGACGGTCCCCCGGACGCCCTCTGCTCCGGAGGGCTGTATGGGCATGCCTTCCCTATCGGTGAACGGGGTGTGTATGATTCCGATGGGTCTGAAAATTATCTGCTCCAAGAGGATCTCCTCTTATATTGTGTTTAGGGCGCAGGACAGCGTGCTCGGATGATGGGACAGGCATCCTGCTGTCCGGGTCTTTTGCCTTGATTCTGTAATAGACAGGCAAGATGCCTGTCCCACCGAAGCAAGTTGCTGCCGAGGCACCTGCGGCCTACTGCTTTGGCATGTCCCTTTCGGCAAACTGTTTCAGCGTAAAGCCCTCCAGCTCGTACAATCCCTCTCGACTCCCCGGCGCAAAGACCAAGCCCGAGATGGTTCCCGGATTCGGTAGGTCCGCAAAGATTACGTTGATGCCGGGAAAAAGCGTAAACCTCTGTGCGTCCGAGTCCCTGAATCCGCTGCCGGGCCGACCGGCGTATACTCGGAGAATATCCTCGTGGTCGAGGAAGAGCTCCATCTTCAGGACACATCGGCGGCTCGGGTCAAGTGCAAGCGGTGATGTGACAAAGTACGGATCTCGGCCATGAGAAACCAATGTGATACGGCCGCCGCATTCCACGTCGGATTCATGCACGGGGAGGATGCTCCGGGCACATGTTTCGGGCGTGGCGTCGAACACCACCTCGCCGCCGGACCCCCATTCTTCGGCAAGCGATTTCACATTCAGCCGATGTTCGCCGATCTTCACCAACGATGGCTGTGAATTCGGCTGAGCATAAATCGACAGTGTGGGTTCTCCTTTTCCAAGCCGTTTACCGCAGATGGTGACCGACCACCCGCTCCCGATCGTTTCCGGAGAGCCGAGCTTCTCCGCCACGTCCGGCCTAAGCTCACGCACAGGCGCGGCAGCCACAACCTCACGGCCACGTATCACAAATATTTTTCGAGCAGGCCGGGCGGATTCGGGATCAACCGCCCAGCCGGTGATTTTCCCGCAGCCCTCAACTGTGGTCTCGCCGGGGGTCATATCGTCTCCCCAGGAGTCAACCCGACCTGCGAGCCTCTCACCGGCATCATGCAGCTTGTAATTCCGAAGTGCATCCGCATTCCGGAACAGCGAAAGCCGATTCCTCTCGAGTACCGGCAAGAACGCCAACACGTGACCGATGCTGTGGTGGAGTTTGACCAGGTCCGCGTCGTTGTTGCGATATAGGAGCGTATCCCGGCCGATGGTCAGCCGATTGTGGAACCGGAGCCAGCTCACGGGCTCAACCTTGGCATACGACACGATCGCGGCCCCCGCTACGGCGACGACGAGCAATGATGCCGGCACGGTTCGCCTTTTCTGACGAACCTGTGTTTCCGTCCAGCCTCCTACTGCTAAGATGATGTCCGTGAGAGCGCAGCTCCCTATCCAGAAAAGCGTCCCCATTGCGACATAGCGGGAGGACAATGCCTGTTCGAGCCCGAAGCCTGAGCGTGCAAGGCCGGTGACCAGCGCATTAGCTCCGCCGAAAGCTCCGAGGAGCGCCCAGAAAGCCGCCGCCTCGAAGGCCATGGGAAATCGGCCCTTCATACGAATTGACCAAAAAAATCCGGCAAGAAAGAGGCCGATCACCACCGCTCCGGATGCAATCGCAAGGCGCGTATTTTCGAAAAAGACCGCATTTCCGAGGAACGCGGAGACATATGCTGCAAGATCCAACGGTTTCTCCACAGCGTGAGACAAGGACGCGTGGTGCTCGGGCCGTTGGTAGCCATGGAAATAAGCCAGGAGGACCATTACGCTCGCGAGGGTCCAAATGAAAAGGCGGGTTGTTTCGCCTTGCCGACGCTCGCCGACCACGCACGAGATAGCGCAGAAAAGCGCTCCCACGGGCCACAGGACAAGTCCGCCGCCACCGTGGGAAAATGTGCTGCATAGTCCGAAGCTTATCGCAAACGCGATCTGTGGCCACGAGCCTGGCGGTCGCGCCAGCAAAGCGAGGCATGCGACGGCAAAACCGTTCTGCAGAAACCAAGACAGCTGATGCGCCCAGAGGAAGCTCTCCCATTGTGTCGGAGACAACAGAAGCAGCGAAGCGAGCACAAGCAACCGGATGGAACCGCTCAAGCCCTCGCCCAAGAGACGACGGCTCCGGATCATTTCTCGAGCGATGATGAGATACGTCGCTGCCGCGATGACCACGGACAGGGCCAACTCCAGAAAAAGATTCCACTCGAAGAGCCACGCGGACAGCATCCTCCAGGTCCTGAAGAGAGCCGGACGGTGCTCGTTATGCTGCGCAAACAAGTTGCCAATCGACCAATCGCCGCGAAGGGACCCGTCGATGAAAGGGACGTACTCCCAGTCGTCCATGTACGGCACGTCCACGCCGTAAGTGAGAACCAGGTACGCAATGTTCGCCGCGGGGACGGCCCCGATGAAGAGCACAATAAGCCACAACCTCACCCTAGCTGCGGAATTGCGGAAACAGGGTTGTTGGACTGCGCTCATTGCTGCTCTCGGATAGGTGGACTTAGCGCTCGGTTGCACAAATACGCTCGTCCATTTCTCACCGTCAGGTTCTGATCCCGACCTTCCATCCCGGCGGGACAGGCGTCTCGTCTGTCCCGTCACTTCTGTCGGAAATACTGTAATCGCATTCCTGAAATAGACTACTCGGGCTCATGCCGGCACTGAGAGTACTGCGGGCCACAGCACCTCCTGTCAAGGCAAAATAAGGACGGCATCGTAACCATTCACTTACGAGTGGCACCCAGGAGTTCGGGGGATGCATTTGGTTTTGTGGTAAGCATTCACTTACGCGCGGGCGCATGTTGCCAGGGCTTTGATTTTTGGGTTGAGCAGTCTCTCTTCCCCCGCGTAAGTGAACGGATACTCTCAAGGAGGTAACTTCAACGACGCTCGGTAGGGGCGGACCAGCGTGTCCGCCCTTCCTCCGCGGCGTACAAGCCAAAACAGGGCGCACACGCGGGTGCGCCCCTACAATGACCGTGTTATAGCAGTTGCCAAAAGTTCTGACCGAATAGCAGGTCTTTGGGTGGGTGGCGGGAGGTCCCGTGAACGAAGATTCGACGGCCTTGCGTCGCTCGAAGTGAACGGGACCTCCCGAC
>JAIWNO010000284.1 GCA_020216785.1 Desulfomonile sp. | reverse complement strand
TGTACCCCATACGAGGACCGGAAACCACTCCTTTTCCAATCCTATCTACTCGTTTTTACTTGAATCGCTCATGACAAGAAATCGCGGCACCCTTTTCAACAGCATTTCTTGAGTTGCGGATGATGTATACCGGATGTGCGACGCGGTACTTGCAAGCCGGCGCGTGAATTCCGAAAAAACTGCGATTCCGCGTACATGTTGTTTTACAAATATAAACCTCGGCAAGAAGCCCCGTGATACGCACCAACACGAAAAACGAGAGGAATCGTTTAAGAAGAAAAAATACTTTTATAAACAGAGAATAAGAAATGACATGCTAGTCTATAACATAAAATACAATCCATAACATATTGACACAGCAAGTTTGTGGTGCCTCATGGCAGAACCAATGTGTGTCGTCTTCCGAGGCGTCGCCCAAGCGGCAGCGCCTTTGGACCTTGACGCTGCTCCGCACAGCAGCTACAGTTTCAAATCGCGTGTACATCATTCCCAGTGCATCACCCACATGCCGCCGGAAGGAGCCGATGGAACTTCAGTCTCCTCGCTACATCTGTATACATGGTCACTTTTACCAACCACCTCGCGAGAATCCGTGGCTGGAAGAGATCGAACTTCAGGAGTCCGCGCATCCGTGGCATGATTGGAACCAGAGGATTCATGAAGAGTGCTATGCCCCGAATACAGAAGCTCGAATTCTGGACGCAAAGGGGTGGCTCGCTGAGATTATTAACAATTACCAATACATCAGCTTTGACTTCGGCCCCACGCTGATGCGGTGGCTGGAAGAAAAGACGCCTGAAACCTACCAGGCGATCCTCGACGCGGATGCAATAAGCCGGCGAGCACACAGCGGACACGGCAATGCGTTGGCTCACGCATACCATCATTTAATCATGCCGCTTGCCACGAAGCGTGACAAGACCACTGAAATAGTTTGGGGAATAGAAGACTTCCGACACCGCTTTCGGCGCGACCCTGAAGGCATGTGGCTGCCTGAAACAGCGGTCGATACAGAGACGCTGGATCTCCTCGCTCAGCACGGGATTCGCTTCACGATTCTCGCTCCCCGTCAAGCAGCACGGTTCCGAGCCGCTGGTGGTGCATTCGCAGAACTCAACCCAGCTGCCATCGACCCCACGCGGCCCTATTTCATGAAGCTGCCGGGCAACCGTTCCATCGTTCTCTTTTTCTACGACGGACCAATTTCTCAAGCTATCGCCTTCGAAGGGCTACTCAACAGCGGGGAAGCGCTCGAGAAACGTCTGCTCGCCGGGTTCTCGGACCAGCGGACTTGGCCGCAACTCGTGCATGTCGCCACAGATGGTGAGTCGTACGGTCACCACCACCGCTTCGGTGAGATGGCGCTTGCCTATTGTCTGGACCGGCTCATGAAGAACCCCTCGGTCAAACTCACCAACTATGGAGAATACCTTGATTGGCATCCGCCGACAGCCGAAGTCGAGATTCACGAGCGCTCATCCTGGAGCTGTGCTCACGGTGTAGGACGGTGGTCGGAGGATTGCGGTTGCCGGGTGGAGAATAGGCCGGGATGGGACCAAAAATGGAGAGAGCCTCTCCGCCGAGCCATGGACCTTGTACGAGATCGCGTTGATGCCATCTTCGAGCGTGAAGGCTCCCGGGTGCTGACGAACCCGTGGAAAGCGCGTGAGGATTACGTCAATGTCGTACTCGCCCGGCACGCGGATGTTCACACGTTTCTCTCTCGGCACATTCCCGGAAAGCTGAGTCCGCAAGAAACGGTGCTCGCATTGGAGCTCCTGGAGATGGAGAGAAACCGGCTGAACATGTACACCAGTTGCGGGTGGTTCTTCGACGATCTCTCCGGCATCGAGACGCAGCAAGTTCTCAGATACGCCGCGCGCGTGATACAGCTCGCGGCCCGGTTCGATGCTCGATTGGAACAGGATTTCCTACTTATTCTCTCTGAGGCGCGGAGCAATCGTCGTGATCGAATTACCGGCGAGCAGATTTATCGGAATTGGATATCCCGACAAGTGGCTGATCTGGCCAAAGTGGCCGCGCATGTGACGGTAGCATCGGTTTTCGGTCTTATTTCCGTAAATGGTCGAGCCTATTGCTATAACGTGAAACTGGACGATTCGGTACGGGAAGAGTTCGGTGAGCGTTTTCTCGTAGTACGGCGTATGATGGTTCAGAATACTCTCACCACGGAACAGCAATATTTCGTTGCGGCTCTGGTCTATTTCGGGGGCGTGGATTTTCGGTGTTCCGTCAAAGAGTTCGTTGACACGGCTTCATACGAGGCTATGAAGAGCGACCTGCTCGATTCGTGTGCACAGCCCTCGATTACGGAGCTGACTCGCCGTCTCGACAGGCACTTCCCGGGCGAATACGTCTCTTTGCATGATCTCTTTGTCGAGGAACGAGCCAGCGCTGTGAAAGCCGTAACCCGGCAGATGTATGAGGAGCAGGCGGTGCTCTTTGAAACCTTCTACAGAAAACACAGCGAATTCGCGAAATTGATCATGGAAGAAGACGCCCCTATCCCCGACACCTTCCTGGCCTCCGCACGATTCGTCCTCAATCGGACCTTTCTCGCCGAATTGGAAAAACTGGGCGAAGGCCATTTCCCTGATGAACTGGCTATGATTCTCGAGGAGGCAAGATTCTGGAAAATCGACCTCGACACCAGGTCCGCGGAAAAACTCATCAGTCAAAGGCTACTGGAGCTTGTCAAAGAGCTTGAACGCGATCCTTCGGATATGGATCTTCCCGAAGAGATCATCCGGTTCCTCGATCTGTGCGCACGCCTGGAACTTCCGGTGAACCTGGGGGCCGCGCAGATCGTGTTTTTCAAGATCGTACAAGCGATCGAGGCCGTAAGAGGAATGCCCTTCCCCCCCCGATTTCCGGAGTTGGCTCAACGGCTCTCGGTCCGCATAAATCCCCGACGATGACTTCTCTTCTCAGGAGTACCTTCTATGACACGTTATCAAGTGGCAGTTGTCCGTTATGAAAAACCCATGGAGTCGGTCCGCCGCGCGGTGAATTTGTGCGACGGGCTGGCCGGGCTCAAAGTCGGAGATCGAGTCTTCATCAAGCCGAATATTGTTTTCTGGACTGCATCGGTCCCGTTTCCCAAGTGGGGGGTGATCACGACCTCCCGGGTAGTGGCAGACATGGTCACCATACTCGCGGAACGAGGAATAACCGACATTACCATCGGTGAAGGGATGGTGCTTTTCGACCCGAAGGACACGAAAACGGCGTTACAGGCATTCGAGGGCCTGGGATACAACGAGCTTGGCCGACGATACGGCGTCAAATGTATTGATGTACACCAACGGCCGTTTGAAAAGGTCGATCTCGGCGACGGCGTGGTACTGAGCTTCAATAAGGATTTTCTTGAAAGCGATTTCGTGGTGGACATCCCCGTGATGAAAACCCACGCGCAGACCAAAGTCAGCCTCGGGATCAAGAATCTCAAGGGTCTCATTAATATGAGCTCCCGGAAAAAGTGCCACGCGGCAGACCTGGAACGGGACCTTGACTTCATGGTCGCCAAACTTGCCAACCCAATGCCGAGGTCATTTACGATTATCGACGGCATTTACACCGCTGAGCGCGGACCAGGGTTCGACGGCAAAATGCACCGGACAAACTGCCTCGTCGCGTGCCGGGATGTGCTCGCGGCAGACATGGTGGCTGCTAAAGTCCTCGGGTACGAACCGGCCGATGTTCCGCACTTAGTGCACGCTGCCCGGCTCCGTTCACGAACAATGGACCTGTCGGATGTGGAGGTTGTCGGTGACGGCATTGATCAATTTGCTTTCCCGCATCAGTACACGTTCCCGTACAACGAAGACAGCACGCTGCCTATTCAGTTGGAAAGGATGGGGATCAAGGGGTTGTCGTACCCAAAGTACGACAACACCATATGCACCTACTGCTCGTCTCTTACAGGCTTGATCCTCACCTCCATCGCTATGGCGTGGAAAGGTGAGCCATGGGGCAACGTAGAGGTTTTGACCGGCAAAAGAATGGTGCCCACGCCGGGAAAGAAAACAATTCTGCTTGGAAAGTGTCTTTGGGATATGCATAAGAATCATCCGGATATTCAGAATATGATTCCCATCAAGACATGCCCGCCGTCACCCAAGGCTATAGTAAGGGCCCTGAACGATGTGGGAATCGAAGTCAGCTCACATATTTTTGACCACATGGACATGGCACCCGGCTACTTTATGCGCAAATATGAAAACAAACCCGAGTTCGAAGAAAGCTTGTTCAAGGTGGAATAAGCTCTCATCCGGCATACCATTGCGACTTATGCAGGGTTACGGAGTCTCTTAAACACGGGTTTGAAAAGCTGCCGTCCTCATGGAGGTAGGCGGGACATCCAATATGGCACGAACCACAAGAAACCGTCAGGCCGATCGCTTACGCTGTTCTTCCGCCCGCATTTCGCGGCGAAGCATCTTGCCCACTTTGGATCTGGGTAAAATGTCACGAAATTCAATATAGTGGGGCACCTTGTACGGGGCCAACCGCTCTCGGCACCAATTGATCAGCTCAAAACTGCTGAGGCCGCGAACGTCTTGTTTGGGAATCACGAAAGCCTTGATTCGCTCACCCACCTTTTCGTCCGGTATCCCGACGACACAGGCGGCTACGACCGCGTGGTGCTCCTGAAGGACCCTTTCTACTTCAGCTGCGGCGACTCGATACCCCTTGTGCTTGATCATGTCCGCGGATCGGTCCTCGAAATACAACCATCCCGATGGATCTTCCCGGACAATGTCATTGGTGCGGTACCAGATCTCGCCGTCAATCTCCAGGAAAGCGGATTCGGTTTCCTCAGGCTTGTTTCGGTACCCCTTGACCCCCCAGGGCATGAGCCCCAACAGCTCACCCGGCTGGCCTTGGGCTACCGGTAGCAGCGTGTCCGGATCCACGAGTTTGACTTTGCTGCCTGTAGTAATCCTACCGATTGATCCTTCCGGCGGGGTACCGAATTCCGCGTACGAGAGCGTGATCGCGCCGCAGAATTCCGTCGCTCCGTAACCTTGATACAGAGGTACGCCGAAACGTTCAAGCCAGCGCCGTCCTACCTCAATGGGAAGGGCGTCACCCCCCACTCCGCAGTAGCGGAGAGAGCTCAGGTCGTACTGATCGAGCCGATCATGCTCGAGGATCATGCGATACAGTGCGGGAACCGCGAACATGTTGGTCGCGCGATGTCTTTGAATTTCATGCAGGAGGCCGTCAAGAATCACCCGGGGCAAAACGATGAGGCTCTCGCCGCCCACGAGTAACGGCGCGGTCGCGTCCATTTGACCGATAACGTGGTAAAACGGAGCACAGAGCGCACTAATGGCTTGGCCGTGCGGCACCACGGCCAAGCTCGCCCGGCGCCACTCTCTCACATTGTTGAGAAAGAGTCCGCTCGACAGCGGCACACCCTTGGGGAACCCCGTGGTACCGCCCGTGTAGAGAATTAATGCGGTATTCTCAGGGTTCGCGGGCCCGAGCGACGGCAAATGATCCGGATTGCCCTGCTTGAGAACTTCATTGAACGAGTGCACCTGGTCGCCCTGCGGCGAGCGGCCCACCGGGACCCTTTCCAGTCCCCTGGCGATGGCTCGCTTCCACCACGGGACCATGTCCAGCATGTTGGTATAGATGATCCGCTTGAGAGGCGTATGTGGAATGATCTCATCCACGTAGTTGAAATTGCTGTCCATGCAAAAGATTGTCTCAGCTCCGCAGTCCAGGGCCAAATACTTGAGATCGTACGCCGAGTATACCGGCGCAACCGGGACGACCATTGCCTCCAGTCTTTGGAGAGCCAGCCATGCAATGATGGTCTGAGGCAAATTATAAAGGTACAGAATGACCGAGTCTCCCGGCTTCACGCCCATGTCGTGGAGCGCTGCAGCGAGCGAAAGGACGTAACGCCTGAGTCCGGCGTATGTGAACTCCTCGCCCAGATAGATGAGCGCCGTGTTGTTTTCATGCGCCTGAACGATGTGCTCGAACGAGTGGTACAGTCCCTGACTCGGCGGTTCCATAAACTTCTCCGCCATTTCACAGCCCCAGGTACGCGGATTTGACTTCGGGGTTGTCCATGAGTTCATCCCTTGTTCCCGAAAACACCAGGGTGCCGTTCTCGATAACATAGCCTCGATCCACAATGGGCATGATAGGCCGTGCGAACTGCTCGGAGAGGAGAATCGTGATGCCCGTCCGGCAAATCTCCGCAATGGCACGGGCCAGATCCGCCTGCATCAGAGGACTCAGCCCTAAAAGCGGCTCATCCATGAGGAGCAACCGAGGGTTGGCCATCAAGGCGATACCGATCGCCAGCATCTGTTGCTCGCCCCCGCTTAAGAGGCCTGCGCTGCGTCTCTTGAGCCTTTCCAGCAAAGGAAAGATGCGGAAGATCTGCTCAATACGCTCTCTCATAGCCCTGCGGGTAGATAAGTATCCGGCTATCTTGAGATTTTCGAGGACATCACTGTCGCGAAAAACCGGATGCCGTTCCTGGCAAAGAACAATACCCTGCACGACCCGCTTCGAGGGCCACATTTGGCTGATTTCCATGCCTTCGTAGCGGATTTCGCCCATGATGGTGATCCGCTCGCCGTTGCGCCGGTCTTCCTTTTTCTTGCGATCCAGAATCAGTCCGGAAATCGTGTTCATCAGGGTGGTCTTGCCCGCGCTGTTCGACCCGAGCACGGCGACAATCTCGCCCGGCTTGACCTCGATAGACAGATCGTTGAGAGCGAGCGCGTTCTCAAAAAAGACCAGGAGATTCTTGACTTCCAGCATCATGCGGGCTTGCCTCGCGGGATTTCCACGTCAACTCCCAAATAGGCCTTTTTTACTTCATCGCTGTCCATGACCTGGTCAGGAGAGCCTTCGGCAATTTTCACGCCAAAGTTGAGCACCATAACCCGATCCACCACCCGGAAAAGCTCCCGAAGCCGATGCTCGATCATGATGGTGGTGAGCCCCTGAGTGTTGAGTTTTTCGATAATAGGCAGCACGCCGGCGACTTCAGCCATGGACATACCGGAAAAAAGCTCGTCCAGGATCAGCAGGTCAGGGCGCAATGCCAAGGCCCTAGCCAGGTCCAGTCGCTTCAGATATCCGTGCGGTAGGCTTCCCGCGGTTTTGTACGGTACGTTGGATGTTCGCTCGAATCCCATGTCGTCCAGCAGGTCGATGGCCACGTCGTCGCGCTCGCCGTATTTGCCGCCCCGCAGTTTCCTTACCCGCTGCGAGCACAACGGAATGATCAGGTTCTTGTACGCAGGCATGTTGTGAAACAGCCGCACCATCTGAAAAGTGCGAGCCACTCCCATGTTGGCGATATCGTACGGCTTTCGTCCGGTAATATCCTTCCCGTTGAAGATCACCTTGCCGCGGCTTGGCTTTACAAATCCCGTGATCAGATTGACCAAAGTGGTCTTGCCCGCTCCGTTGGGGCCAATTACGCCCAGAAAGTCGCCGCGCTTCAATTCAAAATCCACGTTGGAAACAGCCATGACTCCGCCGAAGGATTTGCCGAGGCCCTCGACCTTGAGAAGTGTTTCGGCGGACATGCTATTTCACCTCGATCACGGTCTCGAATTCCTGGTATTTCCGTTCCAGGAATCGGAAGATTCCCTCTGGGAGAGCGAGGACGGCGAAAACAAGAATAGCGCAATAGATCGCCATGCGCAGCCCCCCCATAGCTCGAAGAGCTTCGGAAAGGGGAACCAGGATCATGCTTCCCAGGGCCGCTCCCGCGAAGCTTCCGGTCCCGCCCACAGCCGCGGCGGCAAGTGGGAGGATGGCCCAATCCAGCGCAAAAACGGAGAAGCCTGCGAACTGATAGTGGTGCGTTATGAAAGCGCCGGCAAAAGAGGCCACCGATGCGGCGATAAAAAGCGCCTGCACCTTTCGGGAATAGATGTTGATCCCTGCGCTCATCACCGCCCGATCATCATCGGCAATCGCTTTGAGTACGAGTCCGTAATCGGAAGTGATCAGGCTTCTCAAACCGAAAAGCACCGTGATGAAGGCGACAATAATGAGATACTTATCGAGCCACTCATTGGGAAAGGCCGTCAGGCCGGACAGTCCGTGCGTGCCGCCCAATATCCCCCATGCTTCAATTATCTGTTTGAAAAGGATCGGGAGCATAAGGGTAACCATTGCAAAATAGACGCCTCTCAACCGTACCACCGGCGCAAGCAGCAGCGCGCAAAGCGCTCCTCCTCCAAGTGTGGCAACCGGGATGGTCACCCAAATGGGGAGATGCAGATATTTGTCCATTGCCCCGGCCATGTAGGCGCCGACCCCAAAAAAGAGCGACTGGCCCAGCGAAAACAGGCCGCAACTGGCCAGTAACTCCCAACTGAGAGCAAGGAGCCCCACCACACAGGCATGAACGATCACTTTGCTGTGATAGCCTCCCACAAAAAGCGGCAAAAGCAGCAAGATAGCCATGGGAACTACACGGGGCGCGAGAACGTAAAGAATGTCTCCCGGAGAGGCAATGACGAAGACTGTGTCGGTTCTCGCCTTGATAGCCCGTTCCAACCGTCTCTTGCGGACTTTGACCTCGGCTTCTTGCACTCTCACACCCTCTCTTCGAGTTCTTTGAACTTGCCGAGCAGGCCGGACGGCCGAACGACGAGAACCAACACGATTGCGGCCAGGGGCACAATAATCATCCACTTAGGTCCAATGTACCGCGCGGCTGCCGTCTGGGCAAAGCCGATGATAAAACTCGCCAGGACCATGCCCGTTGTGCTTTCCAGGCCGCCCACGATCGCTACAGCAAGAGCGTAGATAAGCACCTCGTAGCCAATGGTGGCCTCCATCATGCCCAGAGGAAGCACTACCACCGCTGCAACCGCTGCCAGTCCAGAGCCCATTGCCACAGAAAGTGAACCGATCCAGTCAGCCTCGATCCCAACGGACAGGGCGGTGCGCTCGTTCTGAGCCAGGCCGCGAAATGCCAGACCGGTCCGCGTATGCCGAACAAATAGATGAAGCAGTATAACCAGTGCCACTCCGGTGGCGAGGACCAAGATCCGCTGACCGTCGATCACCACGCTGAATATTTCGATGCTCTCTTCCCAAAACACTGGAAGGCTGTACCGAATGCCATAGAATCCGCTCCACGTGAGAAGTTCGAGGATCGCAACGCCGGCGGCAAAGGTGACGACCAATTCTGAAAGGGGAATGCCCCTTACTCGCAGCAGGAGGCCCCAATACAGCCCAAACCCGAGGAGTCCGCACGTGATTACGGTCAATGGCGCGGCAGCAATAATAGACAGCCCAGCGACGTTCATCAGGTTCCAGATTGCGTAGCCGCCCAGGATATAGAGAGCGCCGTGTGCGAAGTTCGGCAACCCGCTGACGCCGTAGGTCAAGGAAAACCCGACCGCGTAGAGAGCCAGGATTACGCTGCTGATGATGCCATACACGATCAACCACATGGAGTTGACCTCACATGATCGTCCGATGATGAGAAATGCGCATTATAGGACTCAGGTGAAGCCGGTCGGTCGTCAGATCAACCGGCGGCCCGTTCCGAATCGCCGCACGAGCGCTGTGAAAAGAATTGAGCGTGAGACAAGAATCACACCCTCCCCCTTGCCCTTCCCGTCGAGCGAGGGGAGTTTGGAAACCCTTTCCCTAAGCGGAACAGGGCAAGGTGAATGGGTGGATGCTCACGTAATCACAGACCGAATCCCAATGCGCGCGAATACTATTTACCTGCTCCTGGAGGAAGCTTGATCTCCCCTTCCGCCAGGAACGCCGGATACACCGGCACACGTTTCAGATTGCCGTCGGCTCCCTGCTGCCATTGGAATACACAGGACACGCCGGTCTTGTTCGGGTCTTCGTTACCGAATATCGCGCAATGCTTGTCGTTGAACTTCAGTCTGCCCGACACGCCCGCGTAGTCGGTCTTTTCCAGCTCGGCTACGATCTTGTCGGCATCGAGGGACCCCGCGCGCTCGATGGCCTCCTTGAGAATGAACACGGAATCATAGGCGGAAGAGTTCACCGCTGGGGCTTCGGGAAGCGCACCAAACTTCTTCTGG
>JAIWNO010000283.1 GCA_020216785.1 Desulfomonile sp. | reverse complement strand
AACTTCGAGAGAAACTCGCCGGTCTTGGGTAGCTTGGCGAGAGGGAGAGAGGCGCCCACGGGGAACTCGACGGTCATCGTGTATTCAACACCCGGGCCAAGGGTCTTGACGGCGTCGGGCGCTCCGAGGGGAGGAACGAACCCTACCACCACCGCGGGGACTTTCATGGCCTTGTACTGTTTCGTGAAAATGCCCGCGCCCATGGGCACGTCCCAGACCATAACGATTACTTTGGCTTTTTGGTCGCGAGCCTTGCTGAGCGCCGGTGAAAAATCGTTCGCTCCTGCAGCGTACGCATCATATCCGACTTCTTTCCATCCGGTCTCGCTGCAGTGCTTGCGAGTCAATCCTGCGAAAGCCTGTGCCCACAAAGTATCCTGGTAGATGATCAGCACGCTGTCCAGCCCGAAATCCTTTTTCAGCATATCGAGGGCTGCGTTCATGTACGACGCGGGTACCAGTGCGTCTGTGGTAACACGGAACAGGTACTTGAACTTTTGAGGGTCTTCAGCGAATTTCTTTTGGAATTGGGGTGTCTGTGCAATGCTGTGGATGTGCGGAATCTTGTACTTCGCGACCAGGTCCATGGCCGCCATGAGCACCTCGGACCGGAAGGCCCCCACGAGAATGGCCTTGGGCTTCTCATCCAGAATAAGCTTCTCGTAGGCCATCAGTGCGTCGTGGACCGGGGTCGCCGGCTCCCCGTCGCGCGTGTCCACAACCACGATTTTCAGCGGCCGTTTCTCGTTGCCCACCTTGACGCCGCCCGCGGCATTGATTTCCTCCACCGCGAGTTCAATGGACTTCACGCATCCTCGGCCGAAGGGGGTGTAGATTGAGGTAGGCACTCCTACGACGATTGGCTCCGCTGCTAAGGCAGACAGCGAACCGGTTACCACAAAGAGGCTCGCGCCCAGCATGAGTGCCAGGCATCCCAGCAAGATCCTTCTCATGGACATACCTCCGATCTCTTTGGCCTCCGCGGTCTTCGGCCGCAGACCTGTTGGCTCCTTGTAACCGAACCCCAAAGGGCGTTTCCGTCAAGCAACCAGGCTATCCCCTTCGGAGGGCGGCCCTCTGTCGGAACCGCAACCTCACTCGGGTTGTCACGCTTACGCACCCTCACAGCTCTCGTGCGCAAGCGAGTTTCTCGGTGTGTCCAATAAGCAAAACCGATCCATGAAAAGGTCGGATAAACTGCGAAGAAGGGGGATGCTGACTGTCACCCCGCCACATGGCGGTGCTCACCCCATACATGACCATAGCTTACGCCGCTCAACCCGGTCAAGGGAAAACAGCTGTTCACGGTAAGCATTTAGTGATCCGAAGAGGTGCATGGGACCTGTTTCACCTCCGCGCGGGCAGACAAGACGGACAGGAGGCAAGGCGAACCCGCGTGCGCCGTATTTCCTACTGCGGGGCATGGCTTGGCCCTAAACGTCATCAGAAAGGTAAATGACTTTGCTCCCCTGCGGCTCGAAACGGAACGGGAGTTCCTGAAGCATGCTCAATGCTTCCCGCACCTTCGTATGGTTTTGCTTTTCCACATAGAAGAGGAGGAACCCGCCGCCTCCGGCCCCAAGAAGTTTTCCGCCGATCGCGCCGGCTCTGCGAGCGGTTTCATAATAGGTGTCGATCTCGTCGGAAGTGATTGAATTCACCAGCGAGCGCTTTAACAGCCAGCCTTCGTGAAGAATCTCCCCGAATCGGCTAAGAACACGGCCTTCTCGCAACACCTCCAGCGCGGAGCCGGTTAAATCACGCATACGGGTAAGAACATCCATCTTCTCTCCGGTGACGGCCTTCTGTTCGTGAAGAATCTCCCCGGCCTTGCGGGTCTTGCCCGTATAGAACATGAGAAGGTTCTCCGCGAGTGCGGCCTTGGTCTCATACGAACAGATAACCGGATCCACGAACACTGTCTCGTCAGGGTTGAATCGAATTCGGCAGATCCCGCCGTACGCCGCAATGTACTGGTCTTGTTTGCCGATAGGATCGCCCAACCGCTCGATCTCGATGGCGCACGCTTCTTCTGCAAGGCGGCCGGCGGACACGTATTCCCCCCTGAAGGTGTACAAGGCGTGCAGCAGCCCCACTGCATACGTGCTGGACGAGCCCAGTCCGGTCCCCGCGGGAATATCGGCCATGGACGTAATTTCCACCCGGTCCACTACTCCGGTGGTTTTCATAGCTTCACGAATAATCGGGTGGGCGATCTCATCCACCGAGTCCACCAGTTCCGTGCGCGAATACTTGAGAAGTATCCGATTCTGAAAGTAGCGTGTAAGGCGGTTTACCGTGATATACACATACTTGTTGATCGCCGCGCTGACGACCGCTCCCTGTTGCCGCCGGTAATAAGAAGGCAGGTCTGTTCCACCGCCGCAAAAGCTGATTCGCAAGGGCGTTCTGGTGATGATCATCCGACACCTGTTCGCGGGGTGGGAGCAATGGGAAAGGCACACCGAGGGTTTGGATCGGCGAGTTGGAGTCTGTTCCCTGTCCCGAGGGCCGCGTCCCGGAAAAAACCTCGGGACAGGGTACCCTCAACCCTCCTTACCAACACAACAACAAAAAATTCCGGGAACGATAACGACGAAGGATATTCGGACGCATAACCTCAGGTCAAGACTTTTTTGTCGTCGGACGCGGAGCGCAAGCTCCAGAGCCGTCTTTGCGAGCAACAAACCCGCGCAGGAGTCGGCGCATTTCAGGAGAAACGAACGTGAACCTTAAATTGTTCGAGTACCCGTTACCCATGCTCTCGGCCGAAAGGACCTTTGCGAACACCTCACCCACCGAGCGACCCTGCTCTTGCTCCAAAAGGTCGATCCGAACTTCTGCCATGGGAGGCAGTTGCTGATTGGTCAAGACCACGCTTGACCGCTCCGAAACATGAGTGATCCACGCAGAGTGTGCGATTGGCGTGACGGTTTTGTTCTCCAGACGGCTTATTGCTGCGGGAATCCATTCCGAAATCGCGTCCGGGGCGTCCGGGACATCTCTGAGACGGACGTTGTACGCTCCATGAATAGCGTGCACGTCGTACAGTTTGACCACACCTGGAAGTCCTTTCATTTCCACATCGACCACGTCCCGGACCTCCACGATGTCCCGGACGCGATCCAAAGTGGACTGGCTGATGAGCACCTGTCCGCCGAGAGTGTACGACTCGATGCGGCCGCAGAAATTGACCTCCGCGCCGACAACGCCATACTTGGTGCGGCGCTCCGAACCGATGTTCCCCACAACCACCGAACCGGTGTTCACGCCGATACCCATCTCCAGGTGCGGCAGGCCATCGTCTTCATTCAGACGATTGACTTCTTCCATCGCTGCCTGCATTCGGAGGGAGCACGCCACTGCGCGTGCGGGGTGGTCAGCCATCTCCGTAGGCGCTCCAAAGATCGCCAGAATCCCATCGCCTACGATCTCATCCACGGTGGCATTGTGATCTATGAGTATTTCCAGCATCTTGCCAAGATAGCGATTCAACAGAAAGATCACCTGCTCCGACGGCATCTCCGCTGTGGCCGCGGTGAAACCCCGCAGGTCGGAGATCAGAATCGATACCTCCCTGGTTTCACCGCCCAGTTTGAGGCCGTCTTCGGCTTCCAGCAACTGGGCCGCCACTTCCGGTGCGACATACCGACCGAAAGTATCCCGGATAAAATCGCGCTGCTGAAGCCCTTCTGCCATAGTGTTGAAGGACTCCACGAGACTCCCGAGTTCGTCGCGGGTTACAACCGGCAGCCGCTGCCCGTAGTCGCCGTTACGCAGCCGCACCGCGGCCTGAGCCAGCATTTTCACCGGCCGAACAATCTTATTAGCCACTTTGTGGATTATGACGAGCAAAATCAGACCGGCTATCAAGCCGATCATCCCTTGCGTCGTCAGCAGCATCATGATCGGCGACACCACCTCCTGGAGAGGGATCTCAAGAGCGAGGTACACGCCCGGGATGGATGTCTGGCCGAACCCGCCGTACCAATAGGCGTTGCCGATTTCACCCATACCGTGCCATTTTCTTTCCCCGCGTTTGACCGCGTCCCACATCGCCCGGTGAAGCGGTTCAGTTGACTCAGAGAAGCTTGTCCCGATTTTCTGGCGATCCGAATGCACAAGAATCCACCCATCGTCCAAAAACAGAGCAATAACTGCGTCGGGGTGCTCCTGGAGCATGCTCATGGAAGCCATCCGGTCGCGAATGGTGCTTATGCTCGTGTGGTAACCGATAACACCACGGAGCTTGCCCTCGTCATCGGTCAATCTCTGCGCGACGGTGAGCACTTCCGCACCGACGATGTCGGACCACCGCAAAGGCATTACCACGGGGTGAGCGCTCTCAGCGGCAAGCTTGTACCATGGTCGCGTTCTTGGGTCGTACCCTGCGGGGAGCCTGCCGGGATCGAAATCCGCCACGAATCTGCCATCCGGGAAGGCCATGAACAGCGCAGCAACCGGCACGGTCTTCCGCACTTCGTGGAGCGCCTGCCTCAGCTCTTCAATGTCGATGCGCGCGGAGCGCTCCACCGCATTGAGGACCAGCATAGTTTGCAAGCCACGCCACGCACCGATCTCCAACTGGTCTACTGCTTGCTGAAGACCGACCGTGTAATGCCCAAGCATCTGCTGCACGAGGATATGCCTCGCCACGTAAAACGAAGCCACTCCCGTGAGTATGAGAATCCCCAGGACCGGAAGAAGGATGAATACGAGAAGCTTGGTTCTGAGTTTCTTCATAGATTGCGGATATGCTCGATGACGGCCCTGCCGAAGCCTGAACAGGATACCTCTCGGGACCCGGGCATTTGCCGGGCCAGGTCGTACGTCACCGTCCCCGCCCGAACAGCGGCGGACACCCCCTCAACAACGAGCGCAGCCTCTTCCCGCCAGCCCATGAACTCGAACATCATCGCGCCGGATAAGAGAAGCGACCCGGGATTGATCTTATCCAGACCCGCATATTTGGGTGCAGTCCCGTGGGTGGCCTCGAAGATCGCCGCGCGATCGCCGATGTTCGCTCCCGGCGCCATGCCCAGGCCTCCAACTTGCGCGGCAAGCGCATCGGAGAGGTAATCGCCGTTGAGGTTGAGGGTCGCGATAACCTCGTACTCCGCTGGCCGCAGCAGAACCTGCTGAAACATGGAGTCCGCGATACGATCATTGAAGAGAACCTTCCCGTCGGGAATCACGCCATCCCATCCAGGCGGCGGATCGTCCTCGAAGATCACGCGATCCGCGAATTCCTCCCGAGCAATCTCATAGGCCCAATCGCGAAACGCGCCCTCGGTAAATTTCATGATATTCCCTTTGTGCACGATCGTGATCCGCTTCCGTCCGTTGTCCAACGCGTGAAGGATCGCCCTCCGGACGAGACGCTTCGTGGCTGACGGGCTGACCGGCTTGATTCCTATTCCCGCTGCTTCGTCTACCCGAACGTTCATGACGTCCTGCAGAAAAGTTCGCACAGTGTGTGCCTCGCTGGTTCCGGATTTCCATTCGATGCCCGCGTATACATCCTCTGTGTTCTCGCGGAAGATTACCATGTTCACATCTTCAGGCCGCTTCATCGGCGAAGGCGTACCGGCGATATATCGTACCGGACGCACACACGCGTAGAGGTCCAACTTCTGGCGCAGCGTAACATTGAGACTGCGGAATCCGCCTCCCACCGGCGTAGTAAGCGGGCCCTTAATGACGACAACCGCTTTGAGGATCGCATCCAGCGTGCTGTCGGGCAAGTGTTCGCCATACTTGCTGTAGGACTTCTCTCCAGCCGGGACCTCCCACCAGTGGATCTGTCGCCGACCGCCGGAAGCCTTTGCCACTGCCTCGTCGAAGACCGGTCGAGCCGCGGCCCAGATGTCTGGGCCAACTCCGTCGCCTTCGATGAATCCGACGATCGGTTGATCGGGTACCACAACCTTGCCCGATCCACGGACGGCGGATTCGGACCGGACCGTAATCCATTCCCCTTGCATCGGGGGTGACATAAGGAAGTTATCGGGATGTTTCATGAGGCCCACTTAACTCCAAAAAGAAATATAAAGAAATATATAGGAAGTAAATTGAGAGGGAGTGGAACCACCCTCTTTCCGCCCTCCGATCCTTTTGATTGAATCCGCCGAAGAGAAAGGAAAAATTTAGCGCTCAAACACCCCAGCGATTGAGATCCAATCTACAGTAAGCTCAATATAGCAGTATACGTCCTAATTTGAATAGGAAATCATCGCGGTGGCGACGGACGCGAAACCACAAAGGTCACCCACGGCGGGTCGGCCCATTCATAAATCAATCGATAACCCTGCTCGGAAAAAAGTTCCACGAGCGTGCGCCCTTGGTTCTTGCTGATACCGGACACAACCCAGGTCCTGTGGGAATTCGCGCCATCGAGCACACATATTTCACGCAGAACGTGGAACGGCAGATTCGCAGCAACCAGATCGTATCGTGTTTCGAAAAAATGACGGACGTCACCCTCTCTAACCATTATGATCCCGCACAGGCTATTTGCCTCAACGTTCTTTCGCGCGGTATTCACCGCGAGAACATTTCTGTCGACTGCCAGCACGCGGCGCGCGCCCATCCTTACAGCTGCCAATGCCAGTATGCCGGTGCCTGTCCCTAGGTCGAGAAAGGAGTTCACAGTTTGCATGCGAAAAACGCGCCCCATCGCGCGTAAACACGAGAGTGTGGTCGGATGGCTTGCGTCGCCGAACGCTACCGAAGGATCCAAGAGCACTGCGTCCCGTGGAGGATTTGACATATCAGAGGGGACAAACTGGACGCCGGCCACTGTAAGTCCCTCGCGAGGCAAGCCGTCCTGCCAATCGCGATAATGAACTTCGTGGACACTATGCGGGATTGAACTGTTGGAGCAAACGACGCTCCGCACGTACTCTTCTTCCGGTCCGGAGAAGAAGAAGTACGTGCATTCATCTTCATTCCACAGTCCGATAAAAGTAGCGGGCGCCGCAGGCGGCACGTCTCTGCGGTCCCCCGGAACTTCATACACATAAAGAAGTGTGTCCGGGTGGATCATAATCGACTCGTCACACGATTCGGATGATTGAACCGACTGCTATTCAGGGAGAAGGCCAAGCTCACGAACGATCCCCAGGTATATTTCCACTGCCTCGAGTGCCTCTCGCTTCGCTTCCGCCAAATCCGCAATATCTTCGGCGGTAAGGTAATCGCGTTCGAGCATGACATCTATTCGCTGGTTGATTCGAATGATTTGTTCAGGTGACACCAAGTCGCCCATGTCAAGCTCAAGCTCCGCCTTCGCCTCCGCTGGTACGGCCTCCGACGCTGCTTCCGACGCTGCAACAACAGGTGCGGCCGGTGCCGCAGGTGCGGCTGCCACCTGCTCGGGCCAATTCTCAACATTCTTCCATTTGGCAATGGTTGCGGGACTGACACCGACCGTTTTGGCCATTTCCTTGTTGGTGATTCTTCCTCCGCTTTCGAGGAAGAGTTTGAGTGCGGCGTCGCGCTGCGCCTTTTTGCGGACCACTTCACCAGCGTGCGCTGCTTCCCGGGCTGCTTCGGCAAGTTTCTCTTCAAGTGTCTGCTGCCAGTTGTCCTCGCGCTTCCAGCGGCCGATCGTCAGCGGGTTAACACCAACCTTTTCCGCGATCTGTTTATTGTTGAATTTGCCCTTCGACTTCAGAAATACTTTCAGGGCTTCGTTGCGGGCTTCCTTCTTCATGGCGTACGCCTCCCGGTCGGACTGATATGTTTGCCGTACGTAGGTCTATCGTGACGACAATATGGGTATAATGGGCTCCTTTATATATTGGTGCATTGAACACATAACATAGTTCTTTGTTTGATGCAAAATATTTCCGAGAATAGATATGTTTTTTTCTCGAAGCCTTGGTACGTCTTACCACAGTAACTCAAGTACAGCACGCATCTATGCACATAACTAGTTGTAATTCGACATATTCTTGACGTACGATAATTCTATTGTTGTTTTCGGATTGGGTAGCGCTCCTGACAAGGCCGATGCTGTCAACCGCGTACCGTGGTGCCTGAGGACGGACTCGAACCGTCACGGGGACAAGCCCCAAGGGATTTTAAGTCCCTTGTGTCTACCGATTCCACCACTCAGGCTCCGATGCGCGCAAAATGTATATGTTAAGGGTAACATGTCCTCGATGCTCATGCAACAACGCTTTACCACTCAATCACCGTTTAGTTATACGGAAGCAGGAAAGGTTCCGCTTTCCCAAACCGCCGGGAGTATCGAATGTCTTCAGGGTGATGGCTGTGACCTCATACGTCGGAGCGCTGTTGGCGCAAGAGGTCTTGGCAATTCCGGTCGGGATGTCTCTTTGGGGAGAGACAGGAAGCTTTTATTGCCTCGCAACCCCGAAGTGCAACACTTGGATTCCCCACCATGGGTCACTTTGACGCCAGTAGTGGTCCTCATCAACAACTGAATGCACGTCCAATTTCAGTGGTGCTCTCCGCGTTGTCCATCGGATTCAGTGCCTGGCAGTTTCATCAGCTCCTGATGTGGCCCTACCACCGGCAATAATATATATCGCTCTCTTGTCTGATGGATTCGACAGGCGCACGCTGTCGGTTTCGCGAAGATGAAGCGCGTGGTGCTCCGGTAAAATAATTTCGCCCTCTTCCGAATGCACAACGAGCGCGCCCTCGGCAGCACAGAGGATTTCCTCGTAACCAAAACCCGGTTTGACAATTCGGTCCGTTTCCCCTGCTTTCAGGAGGCCGTACACAAGGTAACAAGCGTCCGTGTGGAGGTCTTTCCGGCCGAGGACATATTCTCCGCCAAAGTAGCGCGCGTACAGATCCAGGTCGAACGTCCTCATTCAGAGGAGTCCTCGATGTGTGAACGCTGCGTCCGAGGTCGTGTTTCGAGGTTCTCCCCGGCGTCCGAAGTTAGTGTCCAACCGGAGCAGCCCGCCTCTCGGCTGAGATCCACCGCGATCGTGATCTTGCCGGTATGTATGAGGATGAGGTAAGGATAATGTTCGCACGCCTCGGCGCCCATGCACTTGAGCTGACGTACGTAGAGCAAGTCCAAGTCCACGTTATGGAACAGGTCTTCGGTTAGCGTCCAGCACAAATCCTCAATGGATGCCATAAGCCGGTTACTCCTCGAATCGATTCTCTTTGAGGCACTGGACGTGCTTCGTTGCCCTGTCTCGACAGTCCTAGACCTCCGAGCTCCACCTGTCAAGGGGTTTTCGAGAAGCCCTTGAGTATTTGGGTATGGATGTGGAGAGGCGAAGGCGCAGCGCGAGTCGACCGACTCGCGGCAGGAAAAGACCAATACAGAGAAATGCTGTACCAGTAATGGGTGGCCCCGGTGTCACACGTCGAGGTTGTGAAGCGACAAGGGGTTCCCTCTCCTACTCCGGTGGGCGTGTATCGGTATGAAAGAAAGAAAACCTCTTGTGCTTTGGCGTTTCGACGTACTACGTCGGGGCCGCCCCTGGGCAAACCGTCCGTTGTCGTGCAGAATGGATTTTGAAGCACCTGCTCTCAGCTTGGCAACTCAGTCAATACGAAGCCGCGAACGGCTCAGCCCTTGACACAGCGGTCGACGAAGACTAATATAAAATTTAAGAGCTCATTTCCGATGACCTCTTAAATCCCCTCATTAGTAAGCGACAATCCGCTGAGGCGAATCGCGTTTAGTCCCTGCTTCGCCGGAGGCCGGGTTATTCGGCGTAAGACGTCGTCGGCCTTGCGGGATGTCGCATGACATAGTATGATCCGTAAATTCTCGACGTTACCAAATCAGGCTCGGCCGGGCCGCGAGACCCTATCGCAGCGACGATGCGGTAGAACTCTCATCCTACGCGTAGTCCCCAGCCGCCTCATAAGGGAATGAGATGAATCAGGCGCAAGCACATAATCACACTGGAAGGGTTGCTCCACCGACGGGGGAGTTGAGGTCGATCATTCACCAGTGCTACCAGTGCGGGAAGTGCAGTGCGGGATGCCCGGTGGCTTCGGA
>JAIWNO010000282.1 GCA_020216785.1 Desulfomonile sp. | reverse complement strand
CTGGCTCTTCACGCTCTGAAGGCGGCACAGCGCATCTTCGGAATTCCTGATTTCCGGTACTATGCTTTGGCTGACGGCATCAAAGCTATTCTCAGCAGGTCCGGCCAGGGAATTCTGCCCAAGAAACGACAGGAGGGGGAGCTGGACCACCAGCTCTCGCTCTTCCTGGCCTGATTTTTTGGGGAAACTCCTAGTTTTTGCAGGCTTGCACGTCGGGCGGAATTCGTGTAAGCTCACTTGCCGATCTTGCTCTATATACTGAAAGACTGAGGGGGTAATTGTGGGGCATTCGGATGGCGTGCCCGCGGCGAGGAAGGATTGTTCATGCAGGGACCGAAGAGAAGAATCAAAGCCAAACCCCTTGTGGAAGACATTCGGAGCGGAATGACCGATGAGGAGATCATGGCGAAATACTGCGTATCGCTCCGGCAGTTTGAAAAGCTCCTGTGGCGGCTGCTCGACGCAGGCGCCATTACCGAAATGGAAGTTTACGAGCGCACTTCGATTTCCGAAAGCACGGTAACGCGTGCTTTCATAGATACCACCCAGGCCCTCGAATGCGCTCAGAGACAAGATACTGTGGGGTCGGGCGAGATCGATCCCGCCACAGAAGTTGAGTGCACCGAGGTAATCGATCTGGGTGACAAGACCCTCACCGCGCTGATGGACAAATTCCGACGAGCGCGGGGGAAATCGACGGACAACGAATCACCGGGTGATTGAGAGCCCGTCGCTGCCAATGTTTCACGTGAAACATATGCGAAAGACACCCTTTCAAAGACTGACCGGATTCCGCGTCCGGTCGTTTTGGCTCGACTTTTGGTCGCCGTTGTCTATAATCTCGCGCTGTTGCACTACGACTATTTTTTCATGAGAGCCGGTCGGACGATGCCTCTGACCAGTGATCAATCGAACATTCGACAAATGATTTCTAGGAGGGACCGATGCAGAAATCAGGCGAAACGGGTGGTAAGCTCGCTGAAATGATCAAGAAGGCCATCAGCGACGGCAAGCTTACCAATGACGAATATGACCGGATCTTGATGCTGGCGGACGCGGACGCGGTAATCGATCCCCAGGAAAAGAGACTCCTTGCCCAACTCCAGGAAATGTTGGCCAATAAGACTGTCATCCGCGTGGCAAGCGAATAAGTTGATGTCGATGCGCTTTCGGAGTGAAGATTTCGGTCGGGTTCCGATCGCGTCACTCCTCCGACTGCGCATTGATTTGTTTCCCTCATGCCGGGACCGGACGAATGACGGCAGGCCGCTTTTCCCGCTTCCGAGCCGGTCCCTATCTCGCAAGGCGCTGGACATCGCCGACTGCCCAACAGTCCGCCGGTCGTTGTTCCACCTTATGTGGTGGCAAATACCGACCTGCCCTTGCTTCACAGATTCCCGCACGAATCCCGACCACGGAGGGCTTAATGGAAGGAGGTTCGGACGACCGCCTTGTCTGGCAGCTGGTAGACAGCCGCAAAGACCGCGGCTATGGCCTGTTTTCCGTACGCATCAACCGCAGTCGCTCCCCGCGTACCGGCAAAATCCATGAGTTTCAGGTTCTGGACTCCCCCGACTGGGTAGCTGTAATTCCGGTGACTCCCACCGATGAGTTGGTCATGGTGCGTCAGTATCGCCACGGCACCGCGAGTATTTCTCTTGAGCCTCCCGGCGGCCTTGTCAAGCACGGAAACACGCCTGAGCAGAGCGGCCGCGAAGAGCTGGAAGAGGAAACCGGCTACCAAGCAGCCAGCTTCGAACTCCTCGGCTGCATGGACCCGATGCCCGCGCTCTTTACCAACCGGTATTACGTATTCCTGGCACGAGATGCCGTTCCTACCGGCCGCCTCAACCCTGATGAGACCGAAGACGTGGAAACCGTCCTCATTCCTGTTGCGCGCGTGAAAGAAATGATACGTTCCGGCGAGATCTCGTCGTCGGTCATGATCGCGGCGCTCCACCTGTTTTTCGACCATCGCGAACGGGAGCCGGCCGAGTGACCTGACATCCTATTGTCACAATTCCTTGTGCCGGTAGAGGTTCATGAAATACTCGGCTTCATTAAGAGAGAGCAGGTCCTCCAGCAGGCCCGTTTCTCCGGTAATGCCCTCGATCTCGCCGGCGAAGAATTGTCGAAGGATTCGATTCTGCGAGGCATTCCGCTTGGCCTTGTTCTTGTAAAACGCTCGAAGATAAATGTGCATACGTGCGTAGCAATTCTCAAGTTGATCCAGGTCTTCCCGAACCATCAGCCGAAAGATCTCCGAGCGCGGCATGTCGGGATTCTCTTCCAGCTGGCGTCTTTTTTCCCGGATACGCTCTTTCCTTGACACCAGTTGTTCCACATATTGGGTGATTTCATCAGACACCGTCTCGTCCGGCATTACCTGGAGAATGTTGTCCTGAAGACCCGGTCGTTGCGCGGCGGGCTTGGTTATTGCCCCCGACGAGGTCTCACCAGCGTCTTTCCACAACTCGGCGTCTTCGGTAGACCGAGCCAACCGAAGTTTCTCGAGCTTCGTCAACATCATTTCACGTAAGAACGGCGCCGCTCTGTCGACGCACCTATGTAGTTGCGTGCCGTACAAGGTCGTGAGAATACGGTACGCGACATCGAGTGAACTGTTGAGCATCGAGAAAATGGCGATGGTGCGTCGGTCTTCCAGCGAGATGAGCTGGAGCATAATTTCCTGAACCGTGGGCGTGAGATAAAACTTGAACTTCTTGTCCTCCACGACCTTCCGCACAAAGACCCCGAAATTGCTGTCCGGCCCTTCGCCCTTTATCTCGAACTGGAATCCCACTAACAATCGACCTTCGGCCCTGAGAATGCGGGCACCCGATTCCGCATCAACGCCGCTCCGCTCCAACACAAACAGCTCACCAAGCCTGCCATCATTGAGCGCCTTGTCGGTGAAGGACTTTATCCGCTTTTGGGCGTCCTCGATGATGGCCCCATACTTATCGTCGATGGTCAGTTCGGGGATAATTTGAATAGCGTAGCTGCTCGATTTCATTCCCTATTATCCACTCGTCCGCCGGGGGCATATTTCAACTTAGGGTGTTCTCGGGTCCTTGTTCGGATCACGCTTTACGAAATCATCCAGTCGAATGATTTTGTCGCCGGTGCCTTGAGGTGCGCCGTCTTTCCTCTGTTCGACGCTCTCGACAAATCGTTTCAAATTGGGTTCCTTGGCAAGTATTTCGCTGATCCTCCGGTCGATTTCCACGGCTTTCATCCTCAATTGATCGACCGGACATCGCATTCCTATCGCCCTGTTAAGGATCGACACAATCTTTCCCACGACCCTCGGATTCTTTTGGAGGTACGCGGGAACGTGTCCCCAGAAGCTGACTCCTTCGATGTCGCTTTCTGCACACAACTTCAGCAGACACGTATGTACGCTCAATGGTCCATAGTAATCCGCGGCTTGGACACAATTATCGAGCCGAACAGCGTCCGCGACGGCTCCCTCGGATGTGGCCACGATCGAAATCTGAGGCGGCGCGGTGTGCGAGACGGTATCCTGCACACCCCCGATCGTGTAAAAACGCCTTACTCCAACTCGACGCATCACTTCCAGGACAATCTGAGCATACAGACGCCAATTATAATGGGGCTCTTTGCCTAATAGCACTACCAGATCGTGCTCACCGTCAGGGTTAGCAGCCCAACCTACCTCGGTGACCATCACCTCCATGTAGTCGATCAATCCGTCCGTGATCTGTCCTATCGGTCGATCAAGCGTGTAATTGATGAAAGGCTCGTTCGAGATTGAGGCGAACACGCGCGGCTCAAACGTTGTCCTCAGGTGGTCTACCGTATCGCTTGAGACACTGCCTGCATCGGACCAACCGCGAAAGCCGACGACCATGCACGGGGCGCGGAGTTCCGGTATGTCATTCCACTGAACAAACGATGCGGCGGATTGATCGAAGCTCATCTCGGACGTGTGCTCTCCCGTCGGCATTTTAACCCGCAAAACGTTCGCAGATCAAGGAATCACGCGGGCATTTCCCGGGCATTTGCGCGCTTTATCCACTACGCTGCTCACCGATCCTACCGAAGTGCTGCAGAGACGGCAACTCAGCCGGGTACCTGCCAATGTGTGCTCTTCAGCACCTACTATCGTGACGCCGGATTCGGCCAAAGCTGACTGGATTTACCGACTTTTGCTCATCTATACTCCTGGAGATCAATCGTCACGTACTCGTATCCAAGCTCGCAGAGGCGACTACGAACTTTGTCTCGCAGTGCGCGGTCGTCGAGGAGCATGCTTAGCCCTTTAGAATCAGTAACGATTCTCGCTATAGGCTGATGGTCTCGAACACGAACGGTCTCAATACCAAGACCTCTGAGGAACGACTCGCTGTTGCGCACCCGCTCGAGCGCCTCTAGTGTAATCCGGGTTCCGTGGGGGATCCGTGTTGCGAGACAAGGTTGCGCGACTCTCTTCGCGTGGTCGGCAAAGCCTGCGCGCTCCAGAAGGAGCCGCACCTCACCCTTATTCAGACCAGCTTCGGCAAGAGGCGAAATGATTTCCTCCTCGTCCAGTGCCCGCATTCCCGGCCTGTCAGCGGGGTGGTCGTCCGCCTGGGTGCCGTCGAGGACAACAGGCTTGCCGCGGGTTTCGGCAAGCCGCTTGAGTCCGCGAAAACGCAGCAATTTACACACATAGCATCGATCAGGGGTGTTCTCGAGAAACCGTTCATCCGCGCATTCGTCCGATTCTACCACGAGGTGGTCCACGCCGAGACGCTCCGCGAAGCTTCGGGCTGATTCAACTTCGCCTGCAGGCGAGGTTGGTGCGGACGCGGTCACCGCCGTGACCATTTCAGGGCCCACACTCTGCACAGCCTCCCACAGGAGGAGGCTGGAATCTACCCCTCCGGAAAAAGCCACCAGCACTCCTCTGTCATTCGCAGCATCGCGAATGATCCGCCGCAGTTTCAGCTCCTTTTTGCTCACCGTGTCCATATGGCCTCCCTTATAAGCAATCCGCGCCGTCCGACTCCACGATCCATCCGCCACCGATCACCCGCTCTCCCGCATAGAGGACAGCGGCCTGACCCGGTGCAACGCCCGACACAGGCTCATCATAGAGCAATTCCACTTTCCAGCCGTCAACTTCTGTTAAAGTACACCAAACCGGTCGCGATGTAGATCGGACTTTCACCTGAAACCGCGTGAAACTTGGCGGAATGCTCGCGGTCAGCCAGTTCATCTCGGTAACCCGCGTACGGCTCACGAGAGTCGCTTCGCGTGGCCCGACAACAAGTGTGTCCGTGGAAGGATCAATCCGTACCACGTATAACGGCCGACCGGCACTCACACCGAGGCCGCGGCGCTGCCCGACCGTGTAGCCGACAATGCCACGGTGCTGGCCAAGCCTGTGTCCGGACACATCCACAATGGGGCCCGGCCGGGGCTCTATCCCGTTTGCCATGAGAAATGCCCGATAATCGTTAGCCGGAACGAAGCACAATTCCTGGGATTCGCCGGTTGTCGACGCGGAAATTCCTTCGTCTTGAAGCATCTGCCGGATAGTGGCTTTGGTTGACTCGCCAAGCGGAAACATCACCCGTTCCAACATGTCACGGGTGAGCATACTCAAAAAGTACGACTGGTCTTTCCGCTTGTCCACTCCCCTTAGCAGTGCAGGACCATCCGCTGGACGGGCGATTCGGGCATAGTGCCCGGTTGCCAAGCGCTCACAGCCTAGCCCGTGAGCAACATCCCAAAGGCGCGTCATTTTGATGAAGCGGTTGCACATCGGGCAGGGCGAGGGCGTACGACCCTCGGCGTACGCAAGCACAAAAGGCGCCACCACCTCAGTCCGAAACTCTTTCCTCAGGTCGACGAGGGTGACCCGCACCCCGATCTCTGCGGCTACCTGCTGAACCCGTTCCCACGAAGCGCCACCTTCAGCGTGGAGCCGCATATGCAAGCCGATAACATCGTTCCCGTTCTGCTTCAGTAGCCACGCGGCGGCTGTGCTGTCAATCCCGCCGCTCATCGCGACACCGATTCGGAGGCGCCGCGGCACATCGAAATACAAATGTCGGCTCACGGTGTGCCTTTTGCAGCGGGTTTCTTCCGCAATTGCTCGCCGGAGGGCGGGGACACTGCGCCTGGACCGGGTTGTGGTCTCTGTCGGGACACGGGTGCGGCCGCCTCGCGGTACGAGGGTCCTTCGCTCCCCGGCGGAGGCATACCCCGGACATCAGGCCGGCTCGGTTGCACCGGCGAAGGATAAAGCTTTTGAGGTGGTGGTTTTACGCCCGCTCCTGGGGGCTGACTCGATGGTGAGTATGGTGGGGGAACGGCGCCGCCCGGAGCGAGCGGCGACACATGTCCTCGAACGTCAACCGGAGGATACCCTTGTGTCACAGAAGCGGGCGGTACGGCAGGCACCGAACTGCCCGTCCGATCGGCTGTCCACGGTGGGGAAGCAAACGGGCTCAACTGAACGGGCGGGGCGGTCCCATGTATTTGATTGAGCGACTCCGGAGGGTCGAGCGGAGAAATCACAAGGGTCCTACCCGCGAAGGGAGCGTACACCGGCTCTTCCACTGTGGTCGGTGAAAAACCTTGCCGAGCATTTCCCGTATAGGTGAGCATCTTGACGAACGCGATATTCGGAGGTACGGGGAATTCCTTATCAGGCACGTTTTGCAGCACATCCTGCATGAAGTATCCCCATATGGGCAGCGCAGCCCGGCCTCCTTCCTCGCCCCGACCGAGCGGCCTCTTTTCATCGTACCCTACCCAAACGCCCGCCGTGTACTCCGGGGTAAAGCCGATAAACCAGGCATCCATCGCCTTGTTGGTGGTGCCGGTCTTTCCAGCCACATCTTTGCGCTTGAGGTATTGCTGCATCCGGAAGCCGGTCCCGGACCGGACACCGCCCCGCAGCAGATTTGTCATGATATATGCGGTTTCAGCGGACAGCACAGCTCGCACCTCACGCCGGCCACCGGTGAGCTTATCCATTTCCGGACCCTTCGGAATCGTTATCTGACCGTCACCGGTGCCCAGTTGTTGCTCCAGCTCCTCCTGATTCGGATTCGCACCTTCTTTAGGGGGGGCCTGCACCGCGTCAATGTCTCCGTCACCGGCTTCGGATTGCCCTGCATCTTCGCCCTCTTCACCCTCCAAAAGCCGAAACTCTTCTCGAGGAACCGGATGCGGCACTTGCTTCGCTTCGAGCACCGGCACGTTGGTGTTGTCTTCCAGGATGTTTCCGTGGCGGTCTTCAACCCGTTTGATCAGCAGTGGAGGCACATGTACACCGCTATTAGGGAAAACGGTGTAAGCCGACGTGAGCTCCAAGAGCGTTACTTCCGAGGAGCCCAGGCTCAAGGACATGTTCTCGCCTAAAGGCGATTTGATGCCCATGCCTTTCGCGAGCCGGATCACCTCCTCAAATCCCATGTCCATCAACAATTTGACCGTGCAGATATTCCGGGAAAGTTCAAGCGCGCGGCGCAAGCTGATCGGCCCAAGGAAGTCACCGCCGGCGTTGCGCGGTGTCCAATCCGGCTCCGTGCCCGGAAACTCCACTGTAATCGGTTCATCCACAATAATGGTCGCAGGGCTGTAGCTACCCTTCTCGAGGGCGGTCGCGTAGATGATCGGTTTGAAAGCGCTACCGGGCTGGCGCCTCGCCTGTGTGGCCCTATTAAAAGCGTAGTGTTCAGACGAGGCGCCGCCCACTATGGCGCGCACGAATCCCGTTCGATTTTCGATAAGGACGAGAGCGCCTTGAAGCTGTGGAGTGTCATCAATAGCGAAGTGTGCGACCTCGTCCACAAACCTCTCGAATCGTAGCGCGAGCACATGCCCCACTCGGTAAACATTCGTCGGTCCCGGCACCTCGACCGTCCCCTTGAGCTTCTGCCCAAGCCCCACGGTGAGTATGGTGCGCTCCTTCTCATTCCGCACCTTCGTGACGACTCCCTGGTAGCCTTTCCCAGCCTTGAGCGCCGGCGCCGAGCGCTTCTCGAGCAGGCCTTGGATTTCGTTGGGTTGGACCGTTCGGATGATTTCCTGGTGTTTGTGGCGTTGCCGCAATTCGGCCAAGCCTTTTTGCACTGCCTCCACTGCTTTCTGCTGCAAATCCACCCGAGCGGTGGTGAAGACTTTCAGGCCCCGGTTATACAGCGCTTCCTCGCCATATTTCTCGATGATCTGCAGACGCACTGCCTCTGCAAAGTCGGGAACCAGATCAAAAGGCCGCACTACTTCCTTTCGGTATACAAGCAGTTCACTGACGCTCTTGTCATACTGTTCCCGGGTGATAAACCCAAAACGCAGCATACGCTCCAGCACGGTCCGGCGCCGAGCTTCAGCAAGCTCCTTGCTCTTGAACGGATTGTACTTTGCAGGACTGGCAACAAGACCGGCTATGGTCGCCGCTTCCGCAATGGACAGGTGCTCCACCGGCTTGTCGAAGTAATTCCGTGCCGCGGCCTCGACGCCGTAACATCCATCGCCCAGATAGATCTCATTCAAATAAATACGTAGAATTCGGTCCTTGCCCCACAATCGCTCCAATTCCATGGCGAGGAGCATTTCTTTTATCTTGCGAGACGCGCGTCGATCCCGCGTAAGCAGGAAGTTCCTCGTCACTTGCATTGTAATCGTGCTGCCTCCCTGAACGACCCTGCCGGCTTTGAGGTTGACCCACGCAGCGCGCGTGAATCCCAGCCAGTCGACACCCGAGTGTTCATAAAAACGCTGGTCTTCCGCAGCGAGAAAGGCCTTAATTACATGCGGGGGGATTTGCTGAAGCTCGACCACAAATCGCTTTTCTCTGTAAAAAATCCCGATCACCGTCCCGTCATCGGCATAAAAGGTGGAAACCGTCTTTGGCTGATATTGCATTAACTCAGGGATATGAGGGAGATTCCGGGAAAAGACCAGATACCCGCCGAGACCAGCCCCAAGCAAGAATATCGGCACCTGGACTACGATGAGGAGAGGTACCAGAAACAAAGCGCTGAAGATTGTCTTTCCGAGTAACTTGCCGCCGATTTGCGCCATAACGGTTGCCGCCTGCGGAGTACCCTTACACCTCAAGAGTCATCAGGTCCACCGCCTTGAGGATCTCTCCAGAGAAAAAAGCTCCAGCCTGCCCGGCTACATCCACTTCTTCACACGGCGGGTAAAAATGAGTCAGCACGAGTTTCTTCGCTCTCGCGAGCGCAGCGGTCCGACCTGCCTCCGAAGGCACCATGTGCCCCGGGACCTTTCGGCCCTCAGGCATCGAGCATTCGGAAATGAACAGATCCGACCCTCGCGCGAGTTCCGCGACATCCGCAGAGAAATCCGTGTCGCCTGTAATCGTGACGACAGCGGACTCCGCCTCGATCCTGTAAGACAGTGAAGGGAAATAATGCAGCGCCGGTCCGGATACAATCCGCAAACCATCGAGCACGAATTCGTCCCGCGCTTGCGCTTTTAGTTCCCTTATGCGGAGCCGTCCGCCTCGCGGCACGATCCAATCCTGGTATACTGCGACCAGCCCTTTGTAAAATTGTTCCAGCCCCTCAGGACCGACAAAGTGAAACGGCTCTTCCCGCATGGATTTGTATGCGTAGTTGGATGCGAAAAGGAACGCGGCCAGGTCCGACACGTGGTCCACATGGAAATGCGTTATCGCTATTACGTCAATCGATCGAGGGTCAATTCCCGCCTCGCACATCCGGCGTATGGTTCCCGGACCTATGTCCACGAGCACCAGCAGGCCTGCCGCTTCGATCGCGACGCCGGCCGCGTTGCGCTCAAGACTCGGTGTGCACGTTCCGCTGCCGAGGATCGTGATTTTCATCGTCCCGTTCGTACCCGTGATCAGTATCGCATCAACGGCGCCACCGATCCGCTCTCCATGCGCTCGACGATCCGACTGTATACCTGCTCAAACGGTTCGCCGGAATTGCGGAAGTAATGCACCGAATCCCTGATGTGGGAACGGCTCAGCCCATTGACCATGGCAAGCATTTCCATGTGCACGAGTGCTTCCGATCCTGCCAGATAGTTGAATTTGCCCGGGTCTACGTACGTATCGAAGTACTTGGGCATGGCCGCAATATCCCACACGCATCGCGGCTCTCGACACGCGTCATATGTAGCTTTCAGTCGTTTCTTGTGATGCAGCTGCAAGAACTCCACCCTCGCTCCAAGATCATGGATCGCTTTGCCGTGAGCAGGCAGGACAAGCTCCACGCCTTCGAGACCCTTCAATCGCGCAAGCGTCTGGAGATATGCAAACAACTCGTCTGGGTGTGGAGTGATCGGAAACAGCAGCACGTCGCCGCACATGAGCACCTTGCCGCTGTCCGATCCGACCAGAAGTCCTACGCTACCCGGTGTATGGCCGGGGATGTGGAGCACTTCGATGCCGGGGATCGCGGACCCATTGAGTTTCAACGGCCCGTCCTCCAACAGCGGGGTATCGACCTTTACCGCAAAGGCGCCCGGGTCCCAACCGAAGCCTCCTTCCACCGCCTCTTTGATGCGCTCCCGGGATTTGTACGCCGGCGGCATTCCCGTAGCCCGCATCTGGTTCTGCCGAGAGACAAACATGTGGAGCAATCCCCACGGGTTGCAAAGGCCCGGCGTGTCGATCACGTGGGCCGCTACCCGTGCTTTGGACCGGGCCAGAATCGCGGGCGCCAGCATGAAATGATCGAGATGACCGTGCGAAATCACGAGCACATCGATATCCGCTGGCGA
>JAIWNO010000095.1 GCA_020216785.1 Desulfomonile sp. | reverse complement strand
AAAAGCCTCCTTGACGTCCCCCCAATTTTTTACTCCACCAAGGTCGGCTTTTCCACCTTACCCCCCTGTCCAGTTTTCGGGGTACATTATAAGGATACGTGAATTTGGTGAGCAGCGGTCATCCCTTTTTGAGTAAAATCAGGCCGGCCATCCCAAACGGAAGGGTTTTGTGACCGAGATCGCAGGGGCGGCCGGCTGGTCGCCCCTCCATCCGGTTCCCGATTCCAACCAGCCCAACAGGAACGAAGCCGCTTCCAAAGGTCATGCGCTCCTTAGCCGGTTCGGGATTGTGTTTCAACTATCGACCATGAGGTCTGTGCAAGGAGAAAGAGCCGGGTTAGACCAAGAACCCCTTCCAGCTGCTCCGAAATGCAAGTCGGCGATTATCAGGATCTCGACAAGGGAAAGGGTTGCTTTTCGCTTCGTTGGTTTCTCATACAAAATGCCTCTCACCATCAAGACCTTCGTTTAGGAAAAGAAGAAAGCGGAATCATTGGCGGGCAGCATCCATCCGCCCGACTCATCACGAACGATGGATGCCGGGCGGGCGGGGCCTTTCGAAGATGTCGTCAGGTCAAAAGATCCACTTGATCAAGATGCTGCAAGCGATGATCATTATCATCGCAACGACAAGATAGGTGCCGGCGGAGATCTCCTCATTAAGTTTTTCTTCGGTCTGCCGCGCAGTGCAGCCCGCCATCGAACAGCTGTCACAACGATGCTCATCGTTCATGGTATACGATCCTCTTGGTGTCCGTGCTCATATCCAGCATGAATCATCGCACACAAGAAAGCAATAACTCACGAAAGCAGACCAAACGTCTTGAGGATCCAGATTTCGAACCCCTAAACCTCGATAATTGGATCGAGGAGAGATGTTCGCACGCGGTAGCGGTGTTTCCGGGAGGGTCGGCCGTCGGGTCCGCTCCAGGCTAATTTCGTGTAACCGTCCTCCACTGCGACGATCACGTAGTAGCCCTCGGGGAGGGTGCAGTTGGAGAAGCGATCTTTCCCGAAGAGACTGTATTCAGCCTTGAGTCCGTCGAGATGAATGACTTGTCCGATCTGCATGGTACCTCCTTTTTTTGTTTCTTGAGGTCGAGGACAGGGCCGCGTGAGCAAGTCGACAGGCGTAGCAAGCGCACATTCGCGGGCACAATATCCTTGACATAGCTCGTGCTATTAAAGTATTTAAAAAAATTTGTCCAGAAAAATCTCACCAGGGCTGCCTCCCAATCTCTACCCCCAACCTACCCATTCCCCCGCTTGCGCGCTCCACGCGCGCTTACGCGCCTCACGCGAAAACTGTTGAAGCTCTCGAACTTCTTGTTCATAATCGCCGTACAGTCTGTCGGGAAACGTGCCATCAGGAGGAGAAATGGCGGGCAAGAAAGAACAGAAGGAAAAAAAAGAAAAGCCTCTCGAGCGGTGGACCGTCAAGGAAATGCGGGAAGAGGCCCTTAAGCTGGGAGAGATCCAGGGCGTGCACGGTATGAACAAAGAAGAGCTGATGCGTGCATTGAGAAAGGCCAAGGGCATCCCCGAACCGGCAAAGAAGGGTGTGGCCAGTGTCCGTGAACTCAAGGCGAAGGTCCGGGCGATGAGAGAGGCCAGAGATAATGAGCGAGCCGAAGGAGCATCTCGCAAACGCCTCGCAATACTCCGACGGAAAATATCGCGGGCCAAGAAGCAAACACGGGCCTAGTCGCAGCAGCGTAGGTTATAACGTACCATGGTCCACCGGATGACGACCCTTCCCTGTGTGTTTTTCAAAATCAGCGACGCGCCCACTCACTTACTAGAGTCGTCATCCGGGAATCGCCCCTCCCGTCGCAAGAGTGACATCCATGCGCCTTCAAGGAATTGATTTTGGAGTGCAGTGGGCATGCCTCCGAAGTGAAGTCAGGTTTGCCGTGCGAAACGGAGGAGGCATACGGCCGCTTTACTGCTTCGATTGCGCATTCGTACGAAAGGGGAATCGCTGATTTTGTCGCTTCCCTCTCGCGGCGCATGATTCCCCGATGAAAGCAGATCGCGTGACCTCTCGCAAGGGATTGTACCGTTGGATGAAGAGGCTCGGGGCGGCTTTTACGGTCGTTCTCTTCTGCTTGTGCGTCTTTGCTGCAGGAGTCCTCGCGTTCGTGAGGATCGGTCTCACAGGGGATCAGTTGGCGCGCCTGATTATCCCGCGGCTTGAGCGATCGCTCGGATGGAACGTATCATACAGTTCCGCCTACCTTGGCTGGTCGGGACTGGAAGCCGCCACACTCATTCTGAGCGATTTGCAATGTCGTGACTCTGCGGACGGCCCGGTTCGGTTCCAAGTCGCTCAGGCCCAGGTTGAGGCTCATCTTCTCGCCCTGATGAAAGGAGTGCTCAGTTTAGAGCGCATCTCGATAGTGCGGCCCGTCCTCTATATGCCCATCGCTTTCAGAACTACGAGGCCGAACGGCGATGACATCGCGGAGAGAGACCCCCTTTGGCTGTTGCCCATTCGGCCGGAAATCGGACGGCTGGACCTGGACCATGGACGAATTGTCTTCGGCGGTCCTGCGCTGAATCGCGACGCGTCCGCTACGGTCGTTGAAGAAGTGCGGCTCTCGGCCGAGAACATCACCCCGTCAGGTGTGGAGAAGGTCACGCTTGTCGGCTCCATGCCCGCTCCTGGTGTTGCCGGGCGCTTCGAGCTTCAGGGAAGTCTGCAATTGGCACCATCTTCGCCTTCCGGCTGGCGTGGTGCGTTTTCGTTGGGTGTCGCCAAGTGCCCGCTTTTTGCGATTCGAAGTCTTGCCGCCACCTTCGGTCAGGAGGTCCCTTTCTGCGGCGGCACCCTGGATGGGTCCCTGGAAGCCGAGGCAGGACCGGAGCGCCGTGAGGTCCGCGGTGACGTGCGGCTCACCCGCGCATCCATGCAGCCATGCGGGGTCTTTCATCAGGAAATCCCCATCGAATCTGCGCAATGCCGTTTTGGCGCCGTCAGCGACCGGGACGGGGTGCTCCTCGAAATTGCCGACATGCGGCTGCCGGGCATCGTGTTCTCGGGAAATGTCCGCCGTTCCGCCGATTTCGACTCCGCGAGCGCCAAAGTTGCGGTACGCGTCAAGCATGCGGAATTAGACCTGGACAGGGTATTCCCACTGGTTCCCGTGCATTTGCTCAACGCTGAGGATCGCAGCCGACTGACCGCGGCGGGTCTCAAAGGACGTGTCGTGGTCACGGACGCCTCATGGAGCGGGGCTGTGTCCGATCTCGTCGCCGGCCGTCCTCGGTGGCGAACGCTCACCGTAAACGCGTTTCTCAAAGACGTCTCGGCATTCGTCCCGGGATTCGGGCTGCCGGTAAGGAATGCTTCAGGTCGAATGCAGCTCAATGCCGACGAGATGCGGTTTCAGGACACGCATCTTGTTCTCGGCGGCTCCCCCATTGCACTGAACGGCTCAGTGACCCATTTGCGTGGGGCGCCCCGCATTGACCTCTTCGTGTCTGTGAGAGCGCAAGGGCAGGATCTCGTTCCGCTTCTGCAGGCGGAGCCGGTGGCGGCTGTCCTCCCATGGTGGCTGCGAGAAACGCGAGACCCTCAGGGCGGAATCACGGTGAAGCTCGATCTCAAAGGTCGCCTGGACCATCCCCAGATCAAGGGGACAGTGGACCTGGACAAGTTCCAGTGCCGAGTGGAGGGGCTTCCCTTGCCGTTGAGGGCGGTCAATGGGGCCCTGCACTTCACTGGAACCGGCGCGACCGTCCCGGGAGTCACCGGACAAATCGGCGACACGTCAATCCAGGTGAACGGCACGATTTCGCAAGAGAATTTGGCGATCCAAGCGGATGTGCGCGCTGCGCCGCAAGACCTGGCGCGGCTGGCTCTATTGCCTTCTCTGTGCAAGGTCTCCGGAAAAGTCCCGATAGTAGCTAAGCTCGAAGGCCCTCCTTCCGAGCCGAAGTTCGCAGCCTCGGTCGATCTAAAGGGAAACATGTTTTCCGTTGGATCGCTCGTGCAAAAACGGGCCGGGGTCCCGCTCACTCTCGAGGTTACGGGCCGCTGGAACGACAAGACCGTGCACATCGACGAGGCGTATCTCGTGATAGGACCCGATCGAGTTTCAACCCGAGCCGTAATCGGTCGCGACGGGAAGGTCTCGCTGTCCGTGAATCTCCCACCCAAAGGGGTCCAAACCCAGAGCCTGGTGGGGTTGCTCGCTCCATCGCTGGATCTGAAGCCGGGAGGCCGCATCGAAGGGGACGCAGCCCTGCGCATCGATCCGGAGCCTGAGCGCCGGATCACAGGCGAAGCGGACTTTACCTTGAACCACGTCTCTCTCCATATTCCGGGCTTTCACAAGCCGGCAGCCGGGATCACGGGCAAGATCCGGTGGCGGGGCGATACGGTTACCGCGTCGCTGGAGCGGGCGCGTATCGGCAGCTCCATCGTGGGTGGGAGCTGCACGGTGGCCGGATGGAAAGAGCCCCGCGTGCAGGCTACGCTCGATTTCTCTTTTCTTGACACAACTGACTTTACAGCGCGGCCCGGCACTGTCAGTCCTTACACATGGGGAGAATGGATTCAGGTTAGTCACGTCCTGACATTCCTCGCTCGAAGTCAGGGCACCGGCATGGTGCGCGTTCACAAAGGCAAGACACCGAGTTGGGATTTCGCATCCTTCGAGATGCCGATTGAAGGCCGAGGCGGCCTCCTCCGCTCGACCAATTGGAAAGCCCAGATCGGCAACGGGACAGTGCGAGGCAGCGCCCGGTTCGACATCCGCCCCGAAACGCGGAAGCCGCTTGAACTGGAACTCCAGGGGGACCACCTTAAGATTGAGCGAACAATGCTGATGGACCCTGATCGCGTACGCGTGGAAGGGGACCTGAGTTTCGAGGGTCGCCTCGAATGGGGCCTTATCCCAGGCAGAGAAAACGCCGGCATTCACCGTTCCGGAGAAATTGAGGTGCGCCTCAAAGACGGTGTGATCCGGCGGTTCGACGCATTGTCGAAGATTTTTTCCGTAATCAATTTGGGCTCGATCATGCGCGGAAGACTCCCCGACATCATCACCGAGGGGCTTCCTTACTCCCGCCTGACCTGGACCATGGAAGCCATGGGCACCAAGTGGAAAGTCAAGAATTTGAAACTCCTCTCCGACGCCGCTCGCATCGATGCCGCGGGGATGTACTTCAGCGACCAGGGACGATTTGACTTCAAAGTGGAGGTGTCGCCTCTGGTGGGCATAGACAAGCTTATTTCCGGAATCCTGAGCCCCATTATCACCGGTGAAGGTAAGACGCTCACGTTTACGCTCTTGGTTGGAGGTAACTCCGCCTCGCCGGAGGTCCGGCTGGTCCCGCTGGAATCGCTGGGTGCACATTGAAGCGAACGGAGTGCGGGGATAAACCCCGCCTTTACGTCGCCGGCTACGAACCTCGGCCTCATCCGCGATTCCTGTTTGCGGTTACGTAAACGTGTTCCTGAATTGCACAACTTGTGCGTGTAAGCCACAAAACTACGCTCCCCCCACAGACTTCCGTATCAAAATCCCTGCTTTTTCAGGAACCTGGCCACGATCATCCTTGACCGGAGAGCAAAAATCTGCTACATCACCAAGTGTTGGCTCCCTTTTGACAGACTTCAACGCCTTGTGCAACGGAAGTGGGTCTCCGATGAAACACTTGAGGGTCATGAAGTATTTCGTCGCCGCACTCCTGGCGGTCGGCTTTATTATCGCCTGGAGCGCCGCGTCTGCGCTTGCCAGACAGGATCCTCTGCTGGTGGAGGCCCTTGAGGCGCACAATCTCGGCGACGTGAAAAAGGCCGTGGAGATCTATACGGAATATCTCCAGAAAGACCCGAATTCCGCCGAAGCGCACAACTGGCGCGGCATGGCCTATGACGATTTGGGAGACAGTGACAGGGCCCTCGCCGATTTCAATAGAGCAATTGAGCTCAGCCCTAAGTATGCGGAACCATTTAATAACCGCGGCGAGATCTATCGGAAGAAGAAGGACTTCGGCCGTGCCCTGGCGGATTACAACAAAGCTATTGAACTTGAGGCGAACTTCGCGGAACCCCGCTTTAATATAGCACTCGTTCAGGAGGCCCAAGGACAACCGCAGCAAGCCGCCCGGAGCTTCCTTGGATATCTCAGGATTAACCCCGATGCTCAGGATCGGAAACAGATCCTATTGAAGATACGACAACTTGCGCAAGCTGCGCCCCCAGCGCCCGCCCAAGTTACTCCGCCTCCTGGACCGCCTGCCCCGCCTAAACCTGGAGCGCCGCAGCCAACGGTCGCCAAGCCTGCCGCTCCGCCGCCGGGCGTGCAGCCGACGACCGGCCCACCGAAGAAAAAGTTTAAGCCGGGCGCGCCGGTTGCGCCACCCGAGGCCAAGAAGCCGGCTGACGAGGTCGGCGGTTTGGGCGCAGAGCTTCCCTTGGTGGGGACACTGCTGGCCTTGGCGGGCGTCCTCGGCGTCCTTGTGGTGGTGCCGGTACTTGTCATATACCTTTTCCTTGCATTTATGCTCTTCCTCATAGCACGCAAAACGAACACGGACATGCCGTGGCTCGCGTTCATCCCGATTATTCAGGTTCTCTTGATGGTACGTATTGCGGGGAAACCCATTTGGTGGTTTGCCGCGATCGTAGTTCTCTTCCTGCTTGGAATCGCTCTTACCCCAGTGGGCCTTCTGCCGGAGGACATTGCGGGCATGGTGTCGGGTGTGCTCTCACTCATTGCGGCCGTATTGATGCTCCCGATATTCTTAGGGATTGCTTCCGCCAGAGGCAAGTCCGCAATTTGGGGAATTCTCGCGTGGTTGCCTTGCACTCACCCCATAGGGATGATCTACTTGGGGCTGTCAAGGTAGCCCTCTTCCGACATGCGCGATCCTCTGCTCGCCTCAGGGCACTTCCTCCTCGACCGAGTGGCCGAGCGTGAGTGCCTTTTTTCATCTCAGGACGTTGCTGCGTCAGCCGCAGCATCTTTGCAAGACGATATGGCGCGCTGTATCGCACGAGGACGTCTCGACATCGTCCTGCCGCTCCCCCACCCGGACCTGTCGCGCTTCAACCGCCTCAACGTCACCGTGCATAACCGATCCACCGCGGTCCTGCTGGCGGCAATCAAGCTGGTACACGAACCGACGACCGAAAAGCGCCCCAATCCAGCGATTTCATTTACAGGCGGTCGAGAGCCCGTGCCGCCGGGAGGGCCTGTCCGATTGGACTTCCCGGCCGCGGGTTTCGGCTGGTACGGAGACAAGCACTCCTGGAGTAGCGTCCACAGCATCGAGCTGTCGCTGGTCTTCGAGAAGACCCACGACGGCCCTGATGAAATCGATGTCCTGATCGGGCCAATCGAAGGAGAGAAGCTTGTGCAGCCGAGCGGGCCTCGGTTGACTGCGCAAGGGCTCGCGCATGTGTTCGAAGGCGATACTGCACCGCTGCACCCGTTCCTGCCTTACACTCCCGGCAATTCCGCACTGCGCATTCCTCCACCCCACCCTTTTCCGAGAGACACCGCGGAGGACATACTCCATGGGCGTATCATGGGGCAGCGCCTGACCTCGCCGATTTCATGGAATGCGGACCCGATCGGGACACAAGAATGGACCCATTTTTTCAATCGGCACCATTTCGTACGTGAGCTGGTCGTCGCCTTCGTCGAAACCGGCGATGCACGCTATATCCGCGCTGTTGACGAACTGATCGCTCACTGGATCGAGACCAACCCGGTGCCCATCGGGTCAAACGGCGGCGCCGGACCGTCGTGGGAAACTCTCACGGCGGCGTGGAGGTTGCGGGAATGGCTCTGGGTGGCGGGGATCTGTTGGCCTCACGAGTCGTTTCGTCCTGAGACAAAAACCGCTATGTTCTGCTCGATGTGGGAACACGCGCGCAGTCTCATGGACCATCAGGGGCATCCCACCAACTGGATCATCGTGGAAAGCGCTGCACTTGCACTTGCGGGCATATGCTTCCCTTGGTTTCGCGAAGCTTGCTCGTGGCGGCAAGAGGGCCTGGAGCGGCTCTCCCGCGAGGTCCGCAGACAATTCTTCTCCGATGGCGTGCACTTCGAGATTTCGCCCCTTTACCATGCGATCTGCGTGGGTGCGGTCCTTGAGGTTTATGAAGCAGCGAGCGAGCGAGGGGTCGCCTGCCCGCACGAGCTTCACGAATGTTTCAATCGTGGGATGAGCTACCTGGCTGCGTTGTGTCGGCCGGATTTCACATGGCCGTCGCTCAACGATTCCGGCTCCGCCCAAAACGATTTCACCGTGCTGCTCCACAAAGCCGGCGAAATTCTCCGGCGAAAAGATTTCATATGGATAGGGACCCGAGGCCGTCGTGGACACCGCCCTCAAGAACGGTCTGTGGTGTTCGAGGACGCGGGAATCGCAGTCATGAGGTCCGGGTACGAAACAGGCGCGAATATGCTCATATTCCGGGCAGGACCGGCGGGAGCGGGTCACGTGCACGGCGATGTGCTCTCCGTCGACGTAACGGCTCTCGGGGTTCCTCGAATTCTTGACCCAGGGATAACGATGTACGCGCCGGACCCTCTCACAGACCACTACCGCTCGCCCGAGGCCCACTCAATGCTGCTCGTGGACGGACGAGGGCCGGAGCGTTGGATTTCGCCCTTTAGAGACAGGGTCAAACCCGCACGCGGGCAATTCTCATGGAAACGCTGCGGCAGCATCGAGATCGCGTCGGGGATGGCTTCCTTCCAGGCGCACTGCACCGTACCGGATTCCGCTGATACACTCTCTGTAGCTCGTACCGTGGTTTTTGTGGACGGTCGGTACTGGGTTGTCAGAGACCTCGTCCTCGGTGGAGGAACCCACGAGGTAACCTGTTGCTGGCAATTCGCTCCCGGTCGGGTGGAGATCGACGTAAAAAGCTTGGTGGTCACATGTATGGATGCTCGAGGCGCGCGCTTCCGACTCATGCCGCTTGCAGGGCCTCATGTGCTCGGGGTGGAATTGGCGACGGGAATGCTCTCGCCGCCGCGTGGGTGGGTTTCCCTTGGTGGGGCCGACATCCCCGCGCCCGGACTGCGGTTTATCGCTGATGCGCCCCTCCCATGCTGCCTAGTCTGGGTGTTGATGCCCTGTTCCGGCGGTGGCGACTCGGAAGTTCATGCAGCACGCACCGACGCGGCGGACGGCCGCGTGGCTGTGGAAATCGCTCGCGAAACCGGCAGCACCGAGCGAATTATATTGGGGGCACCATCCCGGCTGGATGCAATTTCGGGGGCCCTTGGAGCCCTCGATGATGTAATTTATGAGCGAAGCGTCGAGCTGGAGCGCGCTGGATTTGATGATTGACAAATAGTCTCGTTTTATTCTATAATTAATTATAACCCATTCTTTTCAAAGAGGTAAAGCCATGAGGGTGCGCCGAGTCCTGTTACTCGCGGGGGTTATGTTTCTCATCGCCCAGCTCTGTGCCATCGCCGCCGAACCGAAAAAAACGCGAGCGGGCCTGCTCGGCGAGGCAATGAAAGCTATCGAAGCAGGACGGACGCCCTTGGCCAAGGAGAAACTCATCGACCTGCTCCGGCTCGATCCCGAGAATTACGCCGCCCTGTTACTTCTCGGACAGTTGGAAATGACCGATCTGGGTGGCGCCGATACGGCAAAGAAGATTGCAGGCGCGGAGAATTACTTGCTCCAGGCCGCCATTGCGCAGCCTCAACGTGCGGAAGCATATCTTGGTCTGGCCGCGCTTGCGTATGAGACCGGGTACATCGATCGCGGCGACTACTACGCTCGCATTGCCCAAGACGTGGACCCGAAGTCGTACCAGTCATTCGGCTTGCTTGGGCAGCGATACGAGGACAGCGGCAATTTCGCCGGCGCAGTCGATCAGTACCAGCGGGCCCTCACCGTGTACGGCTTCGATCCCTATCTAACCGAAAGGCGGTATCTCGCTGCTACCCGCGGCGGTCTCCAGCCCGAATGGACATATCCGCTTACCGGGAAAGTCCCTGTTGCGGTTCCACGCGCGGGCGCGGGACCCAGCCCGGCTGCGGCGCCAACAAAGGGTCCCGCCGTAACAGTGCTGTTCTTGCGCCGGTATCCCGACTACTATCTTCTCAACGAATACCGGAAGGAATCGGGCCGCGACCCGTCAGCCGCCAAGCGTTTCGTCCTTCCGCTTTTTCAGCCGGATTATTGTCCGAGGGATGTGATTCCATCCAATCCTTACAAGGACTTGTACGAAGCGTTTATTAAAGCGTCGGTGACCGACCCGGCTCAGTACACTCGTCTCAGGCAGGAGCTGGATCGAATCAGGAGTGAGGCACTGAAGGCCGTCGCTCATGTGCAGGGAGTGAACGCCAAAGGCCGAGCGCTTTACAAGTGGCTCAAGGCAAACGTGCTCAAGCAATATGACGCACAGGACGGGGCATTCGCGCAAGGCATTCTCGAGCAGAAGAAATACGCGAGCCTCTCCGGGGCCATCCTCTACGCGCTTATCGCCCAGGAAGCCGGACTTCCGGTCACGGGAACGGTTACAGCCGGTCATGCTCTGGTTTTGCTCAACGACGGCAAGAGAAAAATCCCTGTGGATATCGCAGCGGGCATGGCAAAGGATGTTCCTGAAGAGGCGGGCTTTGACGCAGTGTGGTGGGACCAGTTCAAGATGCGAGACATTCTGGACGATCAGGGTGTTCCTCAGGCCTCCATTGGCGCCAAGATCTCCCCGGAGGTGCGTCCGGCAGGCCTTCTCGCATACCAGCATATGAGCGCCAACGAGTCAGGCCTTGAGCGCATTGAGGCACAGTTTAAGGAAGAGGTCGCGTACAAGAAAACCCTTGAAGACATGATCATGCAGAGCAATCGGGAAGCGGCAACTCGCGTTGCCTCCATCAGGGCCAGGCTCTACGCGGATCCCGACAGGGCCAAGATCGAACTGGAGCGTGAGCAACGGAAGTTCCAAGAAGACCTGACCCGATACCAGAAAGAGCTCCAGAAAGCCAATGCCACCATTGAAAAAGAAAAGGCCCGTTACTATTCCGAGCGGGGCTTGAACCTGCTTCGCACGGCAAGGGCGCTGGCACCGCGGTTGGAAGAAGCCATCCAGCGTGAGGAGGAAGCATTCGTGTTCATCGCCCGAGCGGAAGCACGCCCAGCGCTGGAGGCCATCGAAAACGGTATCAGGATGCGCCGGCAGGTTGAAAAGCAGCTCACGGAAAAGCTCGACGATTTGGAGCTTGAGAAAGCCCTGTCCGGGCCCTCGTCTTCCACGGCTGTCATGCTCCAGAGCGAAATCGAGGTTGTCGAGACGGAATTGACTAGGCTCGATGAGACGGAGATTCGGGACTGGCAGACCGAGAGAGGCGCGTGGCTTAAGGCGCTGAAGGTCCTGGAGAGCGGCATCCAGAGTCTCCCGTGCAGCGAGCATCTGAAAAAGCGCCTCGAGGCCTTCTGCTGGGCCGCCGTAACTCGGGCGGAAAAGGCACGGGATGCCGCTGCCATTGATGAGGTGATCAGAATCGGCACCTCTCGACTGCCGACCAGCGAATTTGCACGCAAGCACCAGGAGCAGCGCCTCGGACGCATGTAACTGGTCGACGGTGGTGTGTGCCGTAATCGTCCTTGTTCACGGAGAGAAGGAGTTGATCCCATGATCGGAAGGGCGTCGTTGTTCATCCTGACATGTTGTGTATGTATGGTGTTGATGTGTGAGGGGATATCGTGGGCGCAGACGGTCGCAGAGCCGGAAGTCAGACCGGAAGCCAAGGATGGCTATTTCGAGCTCACTCTCAAGACCCCCGACAGCAAGAAAATCATCGTAGACGAACTCGTTAGAGACACCGACCTCGACCCCCGCGCGTTCTACCGGGTGGGCGCAGGCGGCTATCTCGCGTTCAGTGAAGCGGACTGGGTGGACAAAATCGAATTCAAGGTCTACGACCGACCTGTCACGGAAATGAGCGAGTACAAGGAATTCGCGGAAATTCTCTCCACAATCAGCGACAAGATCTGGAAGATGAACCTTGAATTCCGTCAGTATAATCAAATGGCTTTCCGCCTCATGAACATGTGTGACAAGAGCATGTTTTCCTCACTCCGAGCCATCGACGACAATGTCGCGCAGCAGCTCTCCATATATAAGCAGTTCCTCTTGTTACGCGACCTCGTGGTAAATTCGCTTGGCCGATTCATGAGAGAGCGCTCCTGTGTGGACCGATACGCGAGGTATCGAAACGAATTGAATCGGTACACCAAACAATTGACTGAGCTGTGTAGAGACTACGATCGCCTCAAGAAGAAAGCCATCGACTCCGCCCGCCTCAAGACCGCAGCGGAACCCGGTCGACCTGGTGAGTCCGGGCCTGGGGCGCCAAAGTAAGTTTGAGACGACCCCCGCAGATTTGAAGTGAGAGCACAGCCATTGTAGGGGTCGTGCTGAGATGCTCTTGCAACTGCCGTCTCACCCAGACTTGTCACGGAGTTGGCCCACTTACGCTTCCAGATACTGTTCTGTTCGGACACTTCCCAGACAAGGGGTTGCTCCATCCCCTGTCCACACACTCGGCCTCAATTCGCTCCTCGACATCTCAGTGCCCGCCCCACGGGACCCGGGCCTTGGCTCACTCTATATGTGAAGCAGCGAACATACCTCTCCAGCTCGGTGCGTCGGCTCCTCCTCCGAAATTAACTTCATTCGTCATGGCTGATTCGCTCGTCACCTTGGACGCTCATAAGGTTGATGGTACGATAGATTAATCTTTTTTATTTCGGCCCACCGTTCGTACGAGTGGCGGGCCTTTTCATTTGGAGATCTGTTGGAGCGCTCTGATGAGCCGACATGCGTTTTCCTGGCGCTTCCTCTTGACCAACATCCCTTGCCCCGTCATACTCCGCTCCTCGGAGGGACCATGCGATTCATCCATACCGCGGACTGGCATTTGGGACGTCAACTGCACGGCAAGCGGCTGATCGAGGATCAGGCCTACCTGTTGGACAGGCTTGTAGACCTTGTCAAGGACTCTAGGCCCGACGCGGTGGTTATCTGCGGCGACGTCTATGACAGGTCCCTACCCTCCGCCGACGCGGTGCAACTCCTGGACGATGTGCTATCGCGACTTGTGATGGGGCTCGGGGTGCCGGTAATCGTTATCGCGGGCAATCACGACAGTCCGATACGTTTGCAGTTTGCGTCTAAGATGCTTCAGGAGCGTGGCCTGCACCTTTTCGGATTTCCTGCGACCCCGGTCGAGCCGGTCGTCATCGAAGACGAGCACGGGCCGGTACGGTTCTATGCTATCCCTTTTGCCGAGCCTGCGCTGGTTCGGGAAACGCTCGTGACAGAAGAGATCCAGGATCATCAGGCCGCTCTAGATGCATTGATCGGCGGCATCCGGTCGAGCCGCCCGCGCAGCGGGCGTTCCGTGTTGCTGGCGCATGCGTTCGTGCGAGGATCATCTCAGAGTGAGTCTGAGCGGCCGCTCTCGGTGGGCGGTGCGGACCTGGTCGACCCAGCGTGTCTTGCGGGCTTTGACTACGTCGCGCTCGGGCATCTCCATCGTCCTCAAAAAGCCGGTCCGGATCACATTCGCTACGCAGGATCACTCTTCAAATATTCCTTCTCCGAGGTCAACGACGTCAAAGGCGTGGACCTCGTCGAGATCGGCCGCAACGGCACAGTAATGGTAGAGCACATCCAGCTTCGGAGCATTCGGGACGTGCGGCGCATCGAAGGCTCGTTCAGCGATCTGGTCAACAGCCCTCCTACGGACGTAAATCCGGAGGATTACCTCCTTATATGCCTTAATGACTCCGGAGCGATCCTCGATGGCATGAGTCGGCTTCGCGAAGTCTATCCCAACGTATTGCACCTGGAGCGATCTCATTCCGAAATCAGGGAAGCCGGGGTCCGCACGAACGGGGACCATCGAAAGCGAACGGACGCGGACCTGTTCGCGGATTTCTTTGCACATGTCACCGGAGATCCGGTAACCGAGGAACAGGCTGCAGCATACGAGATGGTGGCGCGGGAAGTGCGAAGCGAATTGGAGGAATGTTCCTCATGAAGCCCGTCAGATTGGTGATGAGAGCAGTCGGGCCGTTTCCCGTAGAGCAGGTGGTCGACTTTCGCAGGCTGGGTGATCGATCCCTCTTTCTCGTCAACGGTCCTACAGGAGCGGGCAAGACCACCATTCTCGATGCGCTCTGTTACGCACTCTACGGCGTCTGCTCGGGGGGTGATCGCGACCCGAACCGCATCCGAAGCGATTACGCCCTTCCTTCCACCGCCACGGAGGTGATATTGGATTTCAGACTCGGCCGTGACTTGTACCGTGTGTATCGAAGACCGGAACAACAAGGAGTGGGAAAACGCGGGAACCAGACGAGGACCCGAGCAGACGCCCTCCTCACCAAGCGAACAGGACTCCACGACGACTCGACCGAAGGCACTGTTATAGCGGTTAAGCCAAAAGAAGTCACGAAAGCGGTAGAAGACATCCTTGGATTCAAGAGCGACCAGTTCCGCCAAGTGGTCGTGCTCCCGCAAGGGGAGTTCCGCCGCTTCCTCGCATCCGGCTCTGCCGACCGGGAGAAGATCCTGGAAGTGCTCTTCCAAACCGAACTGTACCGTCGCATCGAAGAGGCGCTGAAGGCTGCGGCCAAAGAAGTTGCCGACAGCATAACCGATGAGCGGCGCCAAGTTTCCCTCATCTTGCAGAATTCTGGAGCCGAGACCGCTGACGAGCTTCAGCAGCGTCAGATGCTGGATCACGCGAAGCTTAACGATATTCTTGCGAAACTGGAGGATCTTAAGAAAGCGGAAGAAACTGCACGGGAACGCCTCAATCATGGAAAGCTCATCCTGGAGCGCTTGAACGAAGTGAGTGCTGCGGTCGAGGCCTTGGCGGTGCTCGAACAGCGCATCGGGACGGTTGCTGGCAAGAGAGTCGAACTCGAGGCAGCTCGCAAAGCTGAGACCCTTGTTGGGCGAGAAGAAATTCTGAACAAAAGGATCGCCGAGGCTGAACTCGCTTTCAAGAAGGTCGACACTGCTCAAAGAGCGCTCGAACGCGCCAACACCATGAGAGTCCAAGCCGAAACTGTCTTGGGCCGAGAAAGCGGCCGTCAGGCCGAGCGGGATCAGCTCAAACAAAGTCTTGGACAACTGGAACTCCTTTCCGAGCGAGTGAGCGAACTCCACGCGGCGCGGAAGCGTCTCTCGCTCGCGGAACAACAGCTTGCACAGTTGGAAGCAGGAGTCGTCGCCGCAGCAGAAGCTGTTGAACAGGCGAAAGCTCAATGGGACGACAACCAGCGCCGGACGAGCGAATTGGAAAAGATCGTTGTAAGGCTGGAATTGCTCAGGCATCAATCCCAGGAGGCCGAGAGGAGCTGCAAGCTTGGAAGAGAACTGCGGAAGCGCCGCGCAGACCTTGATTCTGCCGAGAAGGAGCTACACAGGATTACCACACTGCTGGAACAAGTTAGACAGAAGTCGACCCAAGCGCATGAGGAATTCAAGAACCTGGAAGCTCATTGGATCAGAGGACAGGCGGCGATCCTTGCGCGAGACCTTGCTCCCGGTCTCCCGTGCCCTGTGTGCGGCTCCACAAACCACCCGTCACCTGCAATTTCCGAAACGGAGCTGCCGGACGGGCAAACCCTGAAAGCCAAGAATGCAGATTTGGAGAAGCTCAGGACTGAGGCGGATCACATCGCTGAGGAGCGACTCGGGTGGGAAAAGGAGGTCGCTCGCCTCTCGGAAGCAGTGAAGAGTGCAGCGGAGGGACTCGGTGAACATGCCGCGG